>JAGAOW010000153.1 GCA_017889945.1 Muribaculaceae bacterium | reverse complement strand
ATATAAAGACAGCGAAGACGAGGAGTTCGGACCTGACCTTTTCCGATACGCAGTAGAGAACCGCGAGACTTACAGATCGTATATCGACCGTTTCATTAACGCTTCGCAGTGGGATCCCGAACGCCTCGCATTCATGGACATGGTCGTGATGATAGCCGCAATCGCCGAACTCGTCTACTATCCCGCGATACCCGTGCCTGTTACGATGAACGAATACATCGAAATCGCAAACAGCTACAGCACAAACCGAAGCGGACAGTTTATCAACGGTATCCTCTTCTCCATCGTCCGTTACCTCAACGACGAAGAAATTATTTCAAAAAACTGATTATTAACAACTTAACAACAATAAAGCCATGTTATTCAACACCATTCTTCTCGACCAGGCACCCGAAGCCACTCCCGGCGGAGGCATGTCAAGCATTCTGATGATTGTAGCGCTTATCGCGATATTCTACTTCTTCATGATCCGTCCTCAGCAGAAACGCCAAAAAGAAATCCGTAAATTCCGCGAAGGTCTCGGCAAAGGCGACAGCGTCGTCACAGCCGGTGGCATCTATGGAAAAATTCGCGAAATCAGCGACACATACTTCATCATCGAAATCGCTGACGGCGTACGCATCCGCGTCGACAAAGGCTCTGTTTATCCCTCTGCCAACGACGCCAACCAGGCCAATCAGGAAAACAACGCCAAATAATCATACATTTCGGCACTACACGTCGGCCATATGAAAATCAGGCCGTTGATAAATAAATTCAAGGATATCGTCCGCTCTCAGCGCGGACGCGATATCCTTGTTTTTTGTATCTTCCTCGCCATATCAACAATTCTTTGGTCGATACTTACACTCAATGAAGAAGAACAGTACGACGTCAGAATGCCGGTCCGTCTGACCAACGTTCCCGACTCTGTCACTGTCATCTCCACCCCACCCTCAACCATCAGCGTGAGCCTGCGCGCCAAAGGAACTCAGATACTCAAACAATCGTTCGGTAACGCGCCCGAATTCGACATCGACTTCCGAATTTTCCGTTCACGCAACTCAATCATTCTGCGCGACGCCGATGTCAAAGCCATCGCGCGCGCTGCCTATGGCGGAGCTAATATTCTCATCGCCTCGCCCGACTCGATCAACCTGAAATTCACTACCCGCCGCGGCATTCCGATGCCAATCGTCATCGACTACAAAGTCACAGCAGGCCCACAGTCGACAATCGCCGGTCGCCCGACACTCTCGTTCGACACAACTTTCATCTACTCCACTTCGCGCATTCCCGAAAACATCAACGCCATCTCCACCGAGGCAATCCGCCTGAGCGACCTCGACCGCACGACCACTACCCGCGTCCGCCTCATCGCCCCGCGCAACACCCGTGTCATCCCAGTCAGCGTCGATGTCACATTCAACGTCGAGCGACTCATCAGCAAATCGCGCACTGTCGTCATCGAGCCCATCAACGTTCCCGAAGGTGTCAAGCTGATAACATTCCCCGCCGAGGTCAAAGTTGTCTACATGGTTCCCATGAGCGTCTACAATCAGAGTGATCCCCACTTCAGAGTCTTCGCCGATTTCAACACCATACCTCACTCCTCACGCTCACACAAAATCAAACTGCGTCTGCGCGACGTACCCTCGATTCTCCAGAACGTCCATCTCGAGGCCGACTCTGCCGAATACATCATCGAGAAGATAAAGAAAAAATGAGCCTCACAGCAATAACAGGCGGCATCGGAGCAGGTAAATCTGTGGTCAGCGCTATGCTCACAGCCATGGGTTACGAAGTTTTCGACTGCGATAGCGAAGCAAAAAAGATTATGGACAGCGACACCACAATCAAGTCACGCCTAAAAACCGAAATCCATGCCGAAACTGTTCGCGACGACGGCTCAATCGACCGGCAGCGGCTCTCGTCAGTCGTCTTCTCCGACAAAGCGAAACTTCAAATTCTCAACGACATAGTCCACGGAGCTGTGCGCCGACGCATCAACACATGGGCCACTGAACATCACGCCGACAGTCATCTATTTGTCGAAACTGCAATCCTCTATCAGAGCGGACTCGACAAAATGGTCGATGACGTAATCGAAGTCATAGCACCTGACGAAATTCGAATTATGCGCGTCGTTCGCCGCAACAACTGCGACGAAGCACAAGTAGCCGCCCGCATTAGCGCCCAGCAATTCGTTCCTCAGACCAGACATAAACACATAAGCGAAATCATCAACGACGACAAGCTCCCTGTTCTGCCACAGCTTCTCGCCTACCTCGCATCGCACTGACAAAATCGCAGCAAGCGATTACGACGCACTGACGCGATACTCCGGGTCAGCCGATTTTCCATTACATTAACGGCATAAAAAAAGCCCACAGACCGAAGAATAATCGAACCGGGGCTGAGTAGGTTATCGTTTTGGCACCCCTGCGGTCAAGAAACTTTATTATCTTCTATGAAAACTCGT
>JAGAOW010000152.1 GCA_017889945.1 Muribaculaceae bacterium | reverse complement strand
TTTTCAAAGAGCAAGGCGAAGTGCTGTTGCTCCGATTTGCCAACGATCTTGAGGATTATGGCAAAGTAGAGCAGATGCCTTTACTTGAGGGCAAACGCATGATAATCATGATTTCGCCCAAAAAGAAATGACAAATAAGTGTCACGAGCTGGCACAGTATTATTATAAACAACTCGAATTAATTTTTAAAAGTAAACAAAATGCCTAAGATTAAGACTAATTCCGGTGCCAAAAAGAGGTTCGCCCTTACCGGATCAGGAAAAATCAAAAGAAAACATGCGTTCAAGAGCCACATCTTGACCAAGAAAACCAAAAAACAAAAGAGAAATCTGACCCACTTTGGTCTGATTGCCAAAGTAGATGAAGGCAACGTTAAGGCACTCCTCGGTCTGAAGTAACCGACGATAATCAAGCTGAAAACGTAAACATCAGATTTTAATTCGTGATTTTATAATTCTTTTTATTAACCGAATGTTTAGCTCAAGAAGCGCAATGTGCCGCTAACATTCAAAATCTACAAAGAAAATGCCAAGATCAGTAAACCACGTAGCCTCACGCGCTCGTCGTAAGAAAATCTTAAAACTCACCCGTGGCTACTTCGGTTGCCGTCGCAATGTATGGACCGTAGCTAAAAACACATGGGAAAAAGGTCTTACCTACGCATATCGCGACCGTAAGAACAAAAAACGCAACTTCCGTGCACTTTGGATTCAGCGCATCAATGCAGCTGCCCGTCTCGAAGACCTCTCTTATAGCAAACTTATGGGTCTGATCCATAAGAGCGGCATCGAGATCAACCGTAAGGTGCTTGCTGACCTCGCCCTCAACAATCCCGCCGCTTTCAAGGCTATTGTTGACAAGGTCAAAAACGCATAAGCAATATTATTGCTAAACGCTTAAAAGGCGGAATGTCAGAAATCTGACGTTCCGCCTTTTTGACGTTTTCCGGTCGAGTGGAATCTGAGCCTGGTCTAAAAGATTTGCAATCCCGCGGTAGTAGAACCGGGGGTTATTCGGTTTTGCGGAATGTGATGTCGCGGTCGTTGATTTCGCACGACATGATTCCGTTTTTGATTTTAATATCAGATATTTTGCGGATGTTGTAGAAACTATTGCCTATCGATTTGCTGATAGATTGTTTCCACATGGCGGCGGTGGCTGTAGTCAGCGAATCGAGTTGAGGCTGCTGAGTGCCGGTCAGAATGTCGCTTGAGAATGTGACGCCGTTGGGGTCGACAGTGACTGCGAGTGTGTTGGGGTCGAGTGTGATCAGCACATCATCGTCTTCGTGGTCCTCGAAGGTCCAGTTGCCCTTGATGGTCGCAGTGGCGGCAACGCTGACCTCGTAGGGTGTGTTGTTAAAACTTTCCGGACCGCTGACGGGCTGGTCGGCGTCGATAAGGGCTGAAATCATCAGTGAGCCGCTGTCGTTGTTGCCATTGTCGTCGGCGAAAAATGTAATGGAAATAGTCGCATCGGCGTTAGATGCGGCAGAGATTCCGTCGATACGCGAGGGCATACCGCTCCACGAGCCAACGATATCGGGCCTGTCGTCGCATGAGCTTATGGCTATTGCGGCAATCATGGCCATAATGACTGAGATAGAAAGTAGTTTCATAATCGCAAGGTGGTTATTTATCAATGAATTATATCATTAAAACAATCATCTTGCGCGATGGTTCAATCTTGGGGAGGAAGGGCTGAAAGTATGGCCTGACGCGATGTCTCGATCAATGATTTCATTTCGTGTCCGTCGGAGGGAGCTTCGATCGGGCGATGGATGGTCAGCGTGATATGACCGGGTCGCGGAAGCAAGGCGGTACGCGGCATGACTTTGTATGCGCCGTCGATGGTCAGCGGCACGACAGGCAGACCGAATTCGACAGCGAGGGTGTAAGCTCCACGGCGGAAGGCGTGGACTTTTCCGTCTAAGGTGCGTGAGCCTTCGGGGAAGACGACAACCGACATGCCTCCGGCGAGCTGACGCTCAGCGTCGGCCATGGTCTGTCGGATGGCGGCGGGTGTGCGGTTGTCGACATAAATATGTCCGGCCCGACGGCAGCTGTAGCCGACGAGGGGTATGCGCTCAAGCGCTTTTTTCATCATCCATTTGAAATTGTGGCCGAGGTAGCCGTAGATGGCAAATATGTCGTATGCGCCCTGGTGGTTGGCGACAAAAACGTAGGATGTGCCTTTCGATATGTTTTCACGCCCCTTGACCGTCACGCGGACAAACGAAAGGATGCAGAAAAGTTTTGCCCAGCAGTGTGCGGGCCAGTAGCCCCACCAACGGCCGCCGAAAAGGATAGAGCCGATTATGGTTATCAACGCAGTGATGATTGTGGCTGTCAGTAGAAGCGGCAGCATGAAAAGAATCTGATAGATGCGGTAGAAAATCATGGCGTGAAAATTTAGGGCAAAGTTACAAATAAAAAATCTTGGAACACATGTGTGCCCCAAGATTTGTCAATAATTATCGTTTAGCGTATTAATGCTTTTCTTCTATTAGCTCGTCTTTGGATATGTCGGCGACGATGCGTGTCGAGATTTTATCGTTGTCGGAGTCGTAGTCGACGACTACGGTGTTGCCGGGCATGACGCTGGCCGTGATAATCAGTTCGGCAAGCTCATCTTCGAGATATTTCTGGATGGCGCGTTTGAGCGGACGGGCACCGAACTGAACGTCGTAGCCTTTGGAAGCGATGTATTCCTTGGCACGCTCCGAAAGGTCGAGTCTGTAGCCTAGGTCTTCGAGTCGCGTTTTGAAGCCGGCAAGCTCGATGTCGATGATTTTGTAGAGGGCGTCTTTGTCGAGCTGGTAGAACATGATAATGTCGTCGATACGGTTGAGGAACTCGGGCGAGAAGGCTTTGTTGAGGGCTTTCTGGAGAACGCCGTGAGTAAACTCGCGGTTGACAGCCTGAGTCGTGAAGCCTACGCCCGAACCGAATTCCTTGAGCTGGCGTGTGCCGATATTCGATGTCATTATTATAATGGTGTTCTTAAAGTCAATCCGGCGACCGAGGCTGTCGGTCAGGCGACCTTCGTCCATGACCTGAAGCAGGAGATTGAACACGTCGGGATGGGCTTTCTCGATTTCGTCGAGCAGGACGACGGAGTAGGGGTGGCGACGCACTTTCTCGGTCAGCTGTCCGCCTTCTTCGTATCCGACGTAGCCCGGAGGCGCTCCGACGAGCCGCGATACGGTAAATTTCTCCATGTATTCGCTCATGTCGATGCGGATGAGAGTGTCGGCTGAATCGAAGAGGTATTCGGCGAGTTTCTTCGCAAGATGGGTCTTTCCGACGCCCGTCGGACCGAGGAACATGAATGTGCCAATCGGTTTATTGGGGTCTTTGAGACCGATGCGGTTGCGGTGGATGGCCTTGACGATTTTCGCCACGGCTTCGTCCTGACCGATGATGGCGCGTTTGAGCGCGGACGCCATTTCGAGAAGGCGAGCGCCTTCGGCCTGAGCTATGCGCTGCACGGGCACACCTGTCATCATAGCCACGACTTCGGCAATCTGTTCCTGATCGACGGTCTGCCGACGGCTTTCAAAGTCTTTTTCCCATTCGGCGGTAAGCTCGTCGAGTCGGACGCTCAAATCTTGGGCTTTGTTGCGCCACTCGGCCGCGGCGTTGTAGTTTGACGCGCGTGCGGCTTCCTGTTTGAGGCGGTTGGCCTCGTCGATTTCTTTTTCGAGTCTGTCGATTTCTTCGGGAACGGCAACATTAATAATATGTACGCGCGAGCCGGCCTCGTCGAGTGCATCGATGGCCTTGTCGGGGAAGTTGCGGTCGGATATATAGCGATCGGTCAGCTTCACGCAGGCATCGAGGGCTGCGTCGGTGTAAGTGACGTTGTGGTGCGCCTCGTATTGCGATTTGATGTTTTCGAGTATCTGACGTGTCTCTTCGGGAGTTGTCGGCTCGACCATCACTTTCTGGAAGCGACGTTCGAGCGCTCCGTCTTTCTCGATGTTTTTGCGGTATTCGTCGAGCGTCGTTGCGCCGATGCACTGGAGTTCGCCGCGAGCGAGCGCGGGTTTGAGCATGTTGGCTGCGTCCATAGAGCCCTGTGTGTTGCCAGCGCCGACGATGGTGTGGATTTCGTCGATAAAGAGTATGACGTTGGGGTTCTTGGACAATTCGTTGAGAATGGCTTTGATACGCTCTTCGAATTCGCCGCGATATTTTGTGCCGGCGACGATAGCGGCCATGTCGAGCGAGATGACTCGCTTGCCGAAAAGGATGCGCGGCACCTGACGCTTGACTATGCGCAAGGCGAGTCCTTCGACGATGGCCGATTTGCCTACGCCCGGCTCGCCGATTAGCACGGGATTGTTTTTCTTGCGGCGGCTGAGAATCTGAGCCAGTCGTTCGATTTCGTTTTCACGACCGACGACAGGGTCGAGCCGGTTTTCGGCGGCAGCGCGTGTCATGTCGTGACCGAATTTGTCGAGCACGGGAGTGTCAGCTCCGGCGCGGCTGCGTTTGCCCTTGGCCTGAGTCTGAGATGAGGATTCAGACTGATTGCTCTGGGGTTCGGAGCTTTCGATGTCATCGTCGTCCATGAAGTCAGAACCGGCAGTCGGAGTTGCCGACAGTTCGCCGGAGAGACTGTAGAGCTTGTCGTAAGTGATGCCGGCCGAAAGGAATGGTCGCATATAAATCATGTTTTGAACTTCGTAATTGTGAAACAGGGCGAGAAGGATGTGGACAGTGTCGACGGTCTGCGATTTGAGCAAACGGGCCTCGAGTACGCTGAGCTTGACGATTCTGTTGGTCAGATCGCTCACGCTTAACTCTTTAATCGGTCCGTTGGATTCGTTGAAAAGATATTCGTCGAGTTGTTGTTTGAGTTCGTAAGCAGAAGCCGAAGTCGATGCCTTCTCGATAAGGCGGCAAGGAGTCGAGTCCATGTCGGATAACATGGCAATCAGCAGGTGTGCCGGAGAGATGCTGCTGTTGTTGTGGCGCAACGCTTCCTTTTTGCTGCGTTCGAGCAGCTTCTGGATGTTGGCTGAAAAATTATTATCCATCTGATTCTATAGTATGATTTCGTTTAATACAAAGATAAGCAATAATTATGCCAATTCGTATAATTATTCTATTATTAAAACATAAAAAATCTTAGAATTCCGTCGAGGTCATCAAATATGTGATGAACGCGCTCTAAATTTTGGTCGTCTGATTAAAATTGTTAATTTTGCAATAAAATGGCTGTGGATAAAAATATCAGGCAGAGCCCGCGGGAAATCTTCTCGGATTATCTCGCTCGGCAGCATAAGCGCCGGACTCCCGAACGCTTCGCCATCCTTGAATGCGCGATGCGGACCCCCGAACACTTTACCATCGAGTCATTTCACGAACGTCTTGAATCCGAGAGCTTTCATGTGTCGCTTGCGACGGTCTACAACACACTCGAGCTGCTTGTCGACTGCGGTCTGATACGCCGCCACCGCTTCGACTCGGAGCGAGCAAGCTATGAGCGCATAGCCGGAACGACCAGCCACCATCATCTGGTCTGTACGCGCTGCGGGAAAGTCAAGGAAGTCCGCGATGCGTCGCTGATAGCCGACATCGCGTCGCGACGTTATCCGGGATTTGCGACAAACTATTTTTCACTCAATATCTATGGCGTATGCCGCGCCTGCCAGAAGCGGGAGCGTAAGGCCAACGCCAGCCGAAATGAATCATCAACCAATTTACCACCAATAAGAAATCGAAAAAAATGAAAGTCGATGTACTGTTAGGCCTCCAGTGGGGCGACGAAGGCAAAGGCAAAGTTGTCGATGTGCTGACACCCCGTTATGACATTGTAGCACGTTTTCAGGGCGGTCCGAACGCGGGACACACTCTTGAGTTTGAAGGCAAAAAATATGTACTTCGCTCAATCCCGTCGGGCATCTTCCAGAGCGGTCAGATAAATGTCATCGGCAACGGTGTCGTCCTCGATCCGGTGCTTTTTGCAGAAGAGGCAAAGGCGCTCGAGGCATCGGGCAACAAGCTGACCGATGTGCTTAAAATTTCAAAGAAAGCTCATCTGATCATGCCAACCCACCGTCTGCTCGACGCTGCCAACGAAAAAGCCAAGGGCAAAGGCAAAATCGGAACAACCGGCAAGGGCATAGGTCCTACCTATACAGATAAAATCTCGCGCAATGGTCTTCGTGTCGGCGATATCCTCTCCGACGATTTCAACGCCAAATATAGCGCGGCCAAAGAGCGCCATCTCGAGCAGCTTCACGCTCTTGGCGCAGACCCCGACACTGAAGCGCTGGCCGAAAACGAACGCAAATGGATGGACGCACTCGACTATATGCGCACATTCGAGCTGATTGACAGCGAACACTTTATCAACAAGGTGCTCAACGCGGGCAAGAGCGTTCTCTGCGAAGGCGCACAGGGCACGATGCTTGATGTCGATTTCGGTTCTTATCCGTTCGTGACCTCAAGCAACACAGTCTGCGCAGGCGCATGCACCGGTCTCGGTGTCGCTCCCCGCAAAATCGGCGAAGTGTTCGGCATCTTCAAAGCCTACTGCACACGCGTCGGCAGCGGTCCGTTCCCGACCGAACTGTTTGACGAGACAGGCAAGACTATCCGCGACCTCGGTCATGAATACGGCGCAGTGACAGGCCGTGAACGCCGCTGCGGATGGATTGACCTTGTGGCCCTTCGCTATGCGATTATGGTCAACGGTGTGACACAGCTCATCATGATGAAGAGCGACGTCCTCGATGGATTCGACGAAATCAAAGCCTGCACCGCATACGACATCGACGGAACAGTCACACGCGACTTCCCCTATACGATCGACGACGAAAAAGTCAAGCCGGTCTATGTATCGCTTCCCGGCTGGAAAACCGATATGACAAAGATGAAGAGCGAAGCCGAGTTCCCTCAGAAATTTGTCGACTATATCAAATTCCTCGAGCAAGAACTCGAAACGCCTATCACTATAGTCTCGATTGGCCCTGACCGCAAACAGACAATCGAGCGTACACATTAATTATATAGTTTTACAATTATGGCTACAGTCAAACCTTTCAGAGGAGTCAGACCTCCGCGCGACATTGTGACAGAAGTCGTTTCGCGTCCCTACGATGTGCTCGACAGCGAAGAAGCCCGTGCGGAAGCCGAAGGCAATCCAAAGTCGCTTTATCATATCATAAAACCCGAAATTGATTTCGCTCCCGGCACAGACGAGCACAAGCCCGAAGTCTACGACAAAGCTGTTGAGAATTTCAAGGCTTTCCAGAACAACGGATGGCTCGTTCAGGACGATAAGGAACATTACTATGTCTACGCCCAGACAATGGACGGACGGACACAGTATGGCATAGTCGTCGCCGCATATGTCGACGACTACATGACGGGTAAAATCAAGAAGCATGAGCTCACTCGCCGCGATAAAGAAGAGGACCGCATGAAGCACGTCCGCATCAACAACGCCAACATCGAGCCTGTCTTCTTCGCTTTCCCCGACAATGCCGTGCTCGAAGAGGTCATCAGAAAAGTCACAGCCGGCAAGCCTGAATATGATTTTGTAGCGCCCGACGGTTTCGGCCATCATTTCTGGGTCATCGACGATGAGGCTACAATCCAGCTCATTACCGACGAATTTGCCAAAATTCCCAACCTTTACATCGCAGACGGCCACCATCGCACAGCGGCGGCAGCTCTTGTCGGGAACGAAAAGGCGCGCAATAACCCCAACCACACGGGCACGGAAGAGTATAACTACTTCCTGGCAGTGGCCTTCCCCGCATCGCATCTCAAAATTCTCGACTATAACCGTCTGGTCAAGGATCTGAACGGCATGTCGCCGGCCGAATTCCTCGAACATCTCGAAGAGAATTTCGAGGTAATCGACAAAGGCACTGTGCCTTACCGTCCGGCGGCTCTCCACAATTTCTCGCTCTATCTCGAAGGACGCTAGTATTCGCTGACCGCACGCACAGGCACTTACAACGACAACGACCCGATCGGGGTGCTCGACGTCACGATTTCGTCCGACCTCATCCTGCGTGACCTGCTAGGTATCACAGATTTGCGCTCAGACAAGCGCGTCGACTTTGTGGGCGGCATCCGTGGACTCGAAGAACTCAAACGCCGCGTCGACTCAGGCGAGATGGCAGCCGCTCTGGCTCTCTATCCGGTGTCGATGGATCAGCTCATCAACATCGCCGACACAGGCAATATCATGCCTCCTAAGACGACATGGTTCGAGCCTAAACTGCGTTCGGGTCTGGTCATCCATAAACTTGATTGATTTTTATACATTTTTAATTCGGCGGTTAGGTATAATTGTATATCTTTGCCGGACATAACTGAAATTTATACCAAGACACCTTAAAATTTTGCACAATGGATATTAACACTATCATGAGCAACCTGGAGGCTAAGCATCCGGGAGAAAAAGAATACCTTCAAGCTGTGAAGGAAGTGCTTCTTTCTGTTCAGGACATTTACAATCAGCATCCTGAATTCGAACGTAATAAAATCGTTGAACGCATGGTCGAGCCTGACCGCATCGTCACGTTCCGTGTAACCTGGATCGACGACAAGGGCGAAGTTCAGAACAATATCGGCTATCGCGTACAGTTTAACAATGCCATCGGCCCGTACAAAGGCGGCATCCGTTTCCACGCATCAGTCAACCTCTCAATCCTGAAATTCCTCGGTTTCGAGCAGACATTCAAAAATGCGCTTACCACTCTGCCTATGGGCGGAGCAAAAGGCGGCAGCGACTTCTCGCCGCGCGGCAAGAGCGACCGTGAGATT
>JAGAOW010000151.1 GCA_017889945.1 Muribaculaceae bacterium | reverse complement strand
ACAAGGCGAAAAGCGGACAAGATATGCGTGACCCAAGTAACATTGGATTAGAAAACAGACCCTTTGGGATTAACAGAATTTACAACATATTGAAGCATATGTTATCGACATTTAAAGAAATTACCTCAGAGCTGCCATTCGCCGGCATCTTTCTTTCTGTTCGTCGGTCGTTATGGAACCCCATAACTCCCTCCTTGCAGAAAGAAATCTGCTCGACGACTGACAGTCCTGCCGTTAACATTTATTATTAAACAAGCTCTAATTAACGTGCGCGTTGTTCTTGTAGAAATCGTAAAAGTGGTTTCATAGACAACGCGCATTCTTTTATCCGTGCACCCGCAATGAAAAAATCACTGCTGATATTATCTCTCCTGTTTGTCGCCGTCATAGCGCTCGCTTCCGACTGGCATACCGACATACTCGGCGACGGCTACAAATCGCGTTATGTCGAGCAGCCCGACGACTACAGCGGCAAGGTCAGGTCGACCATTATCCGCAAATCGGCTCCGTGTCGCCGCGACCGGGGTGTGCTCTACATCCACGGCTACAACGACTACTTTTTTCAACGCGAGATGGGCGACCGCTTTGTCGATTCGTGCATCAGTTTCTATGCTGTCGATTTGCGAAAATACGGCCGTTCGATTCTTCCCGGTCAGAAAAATTTTCAGGCTCGCGACCTGCATGAATATTTCGCCGACATCGATTCGGCTCTCGCGCAGATGCACGCCGACGGCGTAAACAACATAGTCCTCATCGGTCATTCGACCGGCGGACTCATTGCCTCGCTCTACATGCATGAACACCCCAAAAGCGACATCAAGGGCCTGATACTCAACTCGCCTTTCTTAGCGTGGAATCTCGGCGGTTTCAAGCGCAAAGTCGCCGTTCCCGTGGTCAGCGCCATGGCCAAATTGTTCCCGAATATGGCTATTTCGCAGGGCGATAATACGGGCTACGCCGAGTCGCTGCTCAAATCGCATCACGGCGAATGGGACTACAACACCGACTGGAAACTTTTCCACTCTCAGAAAGTGCAGAGCTCGTGGATTCGCTCCATTACCCGTGCGCAAAACGAGCTTAAACACAATGCCGACATCGATGTGCCTGTCCTGCTGATGCACTCCTCGGGCAGCGTCGGCGGCAGCAAGTGGACACCCGAATATCAGCACAACGATGCGGTGCTCAACGTCAGCGACATCTCGCGCATCGGCCGCACTCTCGGCCCTGATGTGACCGAGGATATTGTTCCCGGCGGACTTCACGACCTTGTCCTGTCGTCGCCGGCGGTGCGTTCACGCGTCTACGACGACATGTTCCGTTGGCTTCGCAACAAAGATATTTTCCGCTAAAAAAGTGGTGCGCTAAAAAAAATTAGGTAAATTTGCGCTGTGATTCGCATCTCGAAATGATGCCCGCAATGCTCTGCCTAACAGTAGAGCGATAGGATTATAAACAGTTTATATAACAGTGCAGACGACCGATAAACTTTCTTGCCGCATCATCGCGCGGCTTCTCGTCGAACATGGAGTGGAGGATGTCGTGATTTCGCCCGGCAGCCGCAATGCTCCGCTGATCATTGCTGTCAGCCGTCAGAAGGACTTGCGTTGCCATGTGGTCATTGACGAGCGTTCGGCAGCCTTTTTCGCTCTCGGCATCGCTTTGCAGACCGGCAAGGCAGTCGCCTTGGTCTGCACCTCAGGTTCGGCTGTACTCAACTATGGTCCGGCTCTGGCCGAGGCTTTTTATCGCCATGTGCCCCTGATTGCCATTTCGGCCGACCGCCCCGAAGAGTGGATTGATCAGGACGACAGCCAGACCATCCATCAGACCGCCGTCTTCGACAACATCGTCAAAGCTTCATTCGAAATAGGTGTCGAGACCGACAGCAAGGTCAATGCCATCTATATTTCGCGCAAAATCAACGATGCGCTCATTCTCTCCATGCGCTCTCCCCGTGGCCCTGTTCATATCAACGTGAGGCTCGACGAGCCGCTTGGTCGCTTGGCCGACGACTCCGACGACGATGTGCGCGTGATTGAGGACGTGGGCGATGCACCCTGCCAACTCTCCGACTACGAGTGTCAGGCGCTTGCCCGCAAGATTTCTTCGTCGCGCACTCTTGTCATCGCGGGCTT
>JAGAOW010000150.1 GCA_017889945.1 Muribaculaceae bacterium | reverse complement strand
CGACATACAGATGCCCGGCACAACAGGCCTCGACATCGCCCGCAACATCGTCCCGCCGACGCGGGTGGTGTTCACTACCGCCTACCGCGACTACGCCGTCGAAGGATTCCGCGTCAATGCGCTCGACTATCTGCTCAAGCCGGTCAGCTACGATGAGTTTACCGAAGCCGTCGAGCGAGCCATGAAGTCGGCTGCGCCCGAGGAGTGCTATATCAGCGTCAAAAGCGAATACCGCCTTGTCCGAATCAACGTCAACGACATCCTCTATATCGAAGGACTCAAAGACTATATCAAAATCCACATCGCCGGTCAGCAGCGCCCTGTGCTGACGCTGATGAGCATGAAAGCCGCTCAGGAAGCCCTGCCTGCCGAGCGCTTCATGCGCGTCCACCGCTCGTTTATCGCAAACATCGGCTATATCAAGACCTTCGGTCAGGGCTTCATCACTTGCACCGACGGCCGGCGCATACCCGTCTCCGACAGCTACCGCGCCGAAGTCGCAAAACACTTTATTTAGCACGAAATTTTTAACGCAATTCAGGCGGCAAAAAAACTTTTGCCGCCTGAAACGTTATATCTGTACTATAAGTTTTACACAATTTCAATACATAACTGATTATGGAATTTCTGACCAAAGACAAACTCACTATCGTCGGCGCTGCCGGCATGATCGGTTCAAACATGGCCCAGACTGCGCTGATGATGCGTCTGACGCCAAACATCTGTCTTTACGACCCTTATGCGCCCGGACTTGAAGGCGTGGTCGAAGAGATGCGTCACTGCGCCTTCGAAGGCGTCAACCTCACTTACACCTCCGACATGGCCGAGGCTCTCCGAGGCGCAAAATATGTCGTAAGTTCGGGCGGCGCTGCCCGCAAGGCCGGCATGACACGCGAAGACCTGCTCAAAGGCAACGCGCAGATTGCCGAGGATTTCGGCAAGGCTATCAAAGAATATTGCCCCGACGTGAAACATGTAGTCGTGATTTTCAACCCCGCCGACATCACAGGCCTTATCACTCTGCTCTACTCTGGTCTTAAACCCTCGCAGGTGTCGACTCTCGCCGCTCTCGACAGCACTCGTCTGCGCAGCGAACTCGCAAAATATTTCGGCATTTCGCCCGACAAGATTGTCAACACCCGCACCTACGGTGGACACGGCGAACAGATGGCCGTCTTCGCCTCGACTACAACCGTCGACGGCAAGCCCCTCGCCAAACTTATCGGCACTGACAAACTGCCCGAAAAGGACTGGGAAGAGATACAGCAGCGCGTCATTCAGGGCGGCAAGAACATCATCGACCTTCGCGGTCGCTCGTCGTTCCAGAGTCCGGCCTATATTTCTATCGAAATGATTGCCGCAGCTATGGGCGGAAAGCCTTTTACCTGGCCTGTAGGCACATATGTCAACGATGACCGCTTCAAACACATCATGATGGCATGCGAGACCACAGTCACAGCCGACGGCGTCACCCGCAAACCCTTCGAAGGCACACCCCTCGAGAACAAGGAACTCGAAAAGAGCTATCAGCATCTGTGCAAACTCCGCGACGAAGTCATCGAAATGGGCATCATGCCGAAAATCGCCGACTGGCATCGCATCAACCCCAACCTTTGAAACATTATATATATTTGAAACATTATATATAATAGTATTATATCAGCGGCAGAGCCCTAAACGGTTCTGCCGTTTTTTTGAACTTACATACTGACAGATTTGTTATTAAAGACAAATTAACATTATATCCATCAATTCAGCAGATTTTTCTTATGAGAAAATCATTATTTGCCGCAGCATTCATAGCTGCCACAGCGCTGGCCGTTCCGGCCGTGACGCAGGCAAGAGTCTACGGCGACACTATCCATGTGCCTGAGCGGGCCATTATACTTACTGGAGAACTCAACAATGCCAATGCCGACAACATCGCCGTGCTTTACTCCCGCAAGGGTCTGGCATTCGACGAGCCGAGCGCTCCGCGCTTCCTCCTGCTCGACCGCCAAGGCAAGATTGCCCTGGGCATAGGCGGCTATGTCAAAGCCATCGGCATGTATGATTTCGACGGTGCGGTCGATGACAACGGCTTTACGACTTTCGAGATTCCCACCCCACTCAACCCGGCTCAACGTCAGCGCTTCGGGGCTGACGCGTCCCACTCCACCCTCTTCCTGCGACTTGTGACCCGCAGCTCTAAACTCGGCCTCATCACAGTCTATGTGCAGAGCAGTTTCTCCGGCGGTGCCCATAGCAACGGCTTCATACTCAAGCAGGCATTTGTAAGCGTCGGGCGACTCACTGCCGGTCTGGCCACTTCTACCTTCGGCGATGCAGAAGCCGAAGCCCCGACCATCGACCCGCAAGGACCTGCCGGACAGGTTTCGGCCAAAAACATGATGTTCCAATATCACACCAAGAGCTATAAAGGCTTCTCGGCTGCCATATCGGCCGAAATGCCCGATGCGGACTACACCACGACCGACGCCAACGCCAGATCCATTGCTCAGCGCTTCCCCGACATTCCCCTCTATCTGCAGTATGAATGGAACAAGGAAAGCCATATCCGTGTGGCCGCACTGCTGCGTCAGCTCAGCTACCGCGACATGCTCTCGTCCAAAAATCACTTCGTTACCGGTTGGGGCGTCATGGCAAGCGGCGTCGGCGACATCGTCGGCGGCACAGGCTTCTTCGGACATATCGCCTACGGCAAAGGCATAGCCCGCTATATCAACGACCTCAGCGGCTTCGGCTACGACCTCGTACCCTCTGCTACCGACGGCATACTCGAAGCCCCCGGCACTCTGGCATGGACCGCAGGCCTTTCCCACAATTTCTCCAAAAAATTCTTCATGACCGCCAACTGCAGCCAAGTCCGCGTCTACGACTGCGCCCACATGGGCAACGACGCTTACAAATACGGCCTCTATGCCGGCGTCAACGCCTTCTATAACATTACAGGCGACTTGCGCATCGGTGCGGAATATCTCTACGGACGCCGCGTCAACTTCGACGGCACCAAAGGCCATGCCAACCGCCTTGAAGCCATGGTGCAGTACAGCTTCTAATCCCCGATTAGACCCGAATAGATTTTCATTATCCTCTCGCCATATTGAGGATTCATAGCCCAGCGGTTGTTAAGACCGAACCAGGTAGGGGCCGATGCCCGCCTGACGGCCGCAAACCGTGGGTCAACCAACTCCTCCCCTTTGGGCAGAGGGCTGTCGGTAGCATAGGCATACAGATGCTGGATGTGCGCCGTCACGCCCTCTGCCACCGTTTCAAACGATGCCCCTGTCAACCCTCGTCTGACCACACCCAACCCGCAATAATTATGTTGCTCGCGGTCGACAGCCGTCAGACCTTCAAACCTGAACCAGCCCGTCTCGAGTATTGCCTGACAGAACGCTATATCGCCGCGTATGCCATAGCGCCGCCCTACCTCGACATATTGCCTTGCAATTTCAGGGTCAAACCCGGGATTATGACGCACGACAAAAGCCGTCAGAGCCTCGGCCTCGACAGCCGTCTCGCCCATGATCGCGCAATCGCCTATATCCGACATATCCGAAAAATCAATACCCTCAATCTCCGATTCGATAGCCTCGTCGAGCGAATCATAGCTCACAACATCCTGCGCCCGAGCCTCCGCAGCCCCCACCACAGCCACCATCATCATCAATCCAACACGCCACATCAGCATAAACATCCATTTCATCACTCCACAAAGATACAACAAAAAGACAAACCATCAACAATATTGCATCCACCTACCCTCCTGCCCCATCAGACAAGTTCGACTCACAATCGTCCGACCCGTCTGAAAAGTCTGACCCGTCCTACTCGTCCTCCCCTCAAAATTCAATCAAGATTAATCTCGCTTAATCAAGTTTAATCCCGCTTAATCCCTGCTTCGCCCCGTCCTCTGATTAGCTGATTAGCTGTCTCTCAGCCATCCGACTCGTCTGACTTGTCTGACTTGTCCGACTTGTCCGACTCGTCCTTTTTCTTCTTTTCGCGATTATTTTCAAAAATAATTGCGAAAATATTTGCAAGCAATCAAAATTGATATTATCTTTGCATCGTGAAAATCACACAGCGCAATGCAATCCAAGGAGAGAGGGGCGGCGATTGCAAACGCGAATGATTTCGATCACATGACAGATTGACTTTATATTAATATAAAAGAAAAAGTTTGGGCGAACATTTTCGAGCGGAAGGAGAAAGCCAATCATCATCAGTCGAAAGAAAACTTGCATCAGCAATCATCAACTCCATTGCTCCGTGCGTCTTTCACACCAACAAATAATAATTATAACCTTAAAAAATTTGTACCTATGTATTCAAAACCTGTATTCCGACCCCCTCGCTCTATGCGACTTTTTGGCAAAGATACTTTTGCCGTCGAACCTTTGGTTCGGTTATCCCGCCCGAACCTTCAGCTACCCCCTCCCTGGGTGCGACTTTTATCGTCCGACTTGTCTGACTCACAGCTGTCCGGTTAAAAAATTAACAATTTGCTGACAGTCAATTTTAGGGTCAATCGATAGCAAAATATCACTACTGCCAAGCATACATATTAATCTGCCTAAACGAATT
>JAGAOW010000003.1 GCA_017889945.1 Muribaculaceae bacterium | reverse complement strand
AGATTGAAGGCAAAGTCGCTTACCGTCGCGCCGTCAAAATGGCCGTCGCAGCTACTATGCGCGCAGGAGCAGAAGGCATCAAAGTTCAGGTGTCAGGCCGTCTCAACGGCGCCGAAATGGCTCGTTCGGAAATGTTCAAGGATGGTCGTACGCCCCTCCACACTCTCCGCGCAGACATCGACTACGCTCTCGCTGAGGCCCACACCAAAGTTGGTGTCATCGGCATCAAGGTCTGGATCTGCCGAGGAGAAGTCTATGGCAAACGCGACCTTGCTCCTCAGTTCACTTCGGCTCAGAAAGAAGGTCGCCCCGCAGCTGGCGCCAACGCTCCCCGCCGTGGTGGTTTCCGCAGGGCTAAAACCAATCGTTAAACCTCAAGACAAGTCAATCAACAATGTTACAACCGAAGAAAACCAAATTCCGCCGTCAGCAGAAAGGCCGCATGAAAGGCGAAGCCCAGCGCGGCAATCAGCTGGCATTCGGCTCGTTCGGCATCAAGACCCTCGAATCCAAATGGATTACAGGTCGCCAGATCGAAGCCGCTCGTATCGCGGTAACTCGTTATATGCAACGTCAGGGTCAGATTTGGATCCGCATCTTCCCGGATAAGCCCATTACCAAAAAACCGGCCGAAGTCCGTATGGGTAAAGGTAAAGGTAATCCCGAAGGTTTCGTTGCGCCTGTGACACCCGGTCGCATCATTATCGAAGTCGAAGGCGTAAGCTACGACATCGCTAAAGAGGCCCTCCGTCTCGCCGCTCAGAAACTTCCCGTTATCACTAAGTTTGTCGTAAGCCGCGACTATGACCCCTCTCAAAACGTGTAACTGAATTATGAAAAAAGAAGAAATCAAAGAACTCAGCACCGCTGACCTCACTGAGCGTCTGGCACAGATGGAGAAAGACTATCTCCAGCTCAAAGTCAACCACTCCGTGTCGCCGCTGGATAATCCCGCAAAGATTACTGCTGACCGTAAAATGATCGCACGCGTCAAAACTGAGTTGCGTCAGCGCGAACTTAACAATAAATAATCCCAAGAAATGGAAACAAGAAACTTAAGAAAAGAACGTATTGGGGTTGTATCGAGCAACAAGGGTGACAAATCCATCACTGTCACTGTGAAATGGAAAGAAAAGCACCCCATTTATGGTAAATTTGTCAACAAGACAAAGAAATACCACGCCCATGACGAAAACAATGAATGCAACGTTGGCGATACCGTAAGACTCATGGAAACCCGTCCTTTGAGCAAAACCAAAAGATGGAGATTAGTAGAAATAATCGAAAAAGCTAAGTAATCATGATACAGACTGAATCCCGTTTAACCGTAGCTGATAACAGCGGGGCTAAAGAAGCCCTTTGCATCCACGTTTTAGGTGGCACTGGTCGTCGTTACGCATCTGTCGGCGACATCATCGTCGTCTCAGTCAAAAGCGTAATCCCAGCTCTGACGTAAAGAAAGGTACTGTATCTAAAGCTGTTGTCGTTCGCACCAAAAAGGAAATCCGCCGTCCCGACGGTTCCTACATCCGCTTCGACGACAACGCTTGCGTCCTTCTTAACAACGCCGGCGAGCTCCGCGGTACCCGTATCTTCGGCCCCGTCGCTCGCGAACTCCGCGCCACAAACATGAAGATTGTTTCACTCGCTCCCGAAGTACTTTAATCCCCTAACGCAATCCAAACAGCAATGATTAAGACAAATATCAAAAAGGGCGACAACGTTTATGTCCTTTCGGGCGACGACCGCGGCAAACAAGGACGCGTCCTTTCTGTCGACCGACAGAAACTCAGGGCTATCGTCGAAGGCGTAAACTTCGTCACTAAAGCAACAAAGCCCAGCGCTCAGCATCCTCAGGGCGGACTCGTCAAAAAAGAAGCTCCCGTCCATATTTCGAACCTTGCCCTCTTAGACCCCAAGTCAGGCAAACCCACTCGCGTCGGTTACCGCACAGAAGATGGCAAGAAAGTCCGTTACTCTAAAAAATCAGGAGAGGAGATTAAATAATGACTACTCTGCAGAAAGAATACAAAGAGCGCATTGTCCCCGCTCTCGAAAAAGAATTCAACTACAAGACAGTGATGCAGGTGCCTCGCCTCAAAAAGATTGTAATCAATCAGGGCCTCGGCGCTGCTACCCAGGACAAAAAAATCATCGAGACTGCTATCAACGAGATCACTGCAATCACAGGCCAGAAAGCCGTTGCAACACTCTCCAAGAAAGACATCTCTAACTTCAAGCTCCGTAAAAAAATGCCCGTCGGCGTCATGGTTACACTCCGTCGCGACCGCATGTACGAGTTCCTCGAACGTCTCATCCGCGTCGCCCTTCCCCGTATCCGCGATTTCAAAGGCATCGAAGGCAAGCTCGACGGTCGTGGCAACTACACCCTCGGCATCACAGAGCAGATCATCTTCCCCGAAATCAACATCGACTCAATCAGCAAACTTCTCGGTATGAACATCACATTCGTGACTACAGCCAACACCGACGAAGAAGGCTTCGCGTTGCTCAAACATTTCGGTCTCCCCTTCAAAAAACGCTAAAAACTAATTTAACGATACATTTTTCGATATGGCAAAAGAATCAATGAAGGCCCGCGAGGTCAAAAGAGCCAAACTCGTTGCAAAGTATGCCGCTAAAAAAGCCGCTCTCAAAGCTGCCGGCGACTACGAAGCATACCAGGCTCTCCAGCGCATCCCGAAAAACGCATCCTATATCCGTCTCCACAACCGCTGCTCAATCACCGGTCGTCCCAAAGGATACATGCGCCAGTTCGGTCTTTCGCGTATCCAATTCCGCGAGATGGCTTCTGCCGGCCTTATCCCCGGCGTTAAAAAAGCAAGCTGGTAAATATCTCTCCCCGTTTGCTTTCATTTTGATGAACGATCATCCACGAAACAGAGAGTATTAAATATTGTTGGGATAAGCCCAATCAATTTAAACAAACAACAAAATGACTGATCCAATAGCAGATTATCTCACAAGATTGAGGAATGCAATCAAGGCAAACCACCGCGTTGTCGAAGTTCCCGCCTCAAACTTGAAAAAAGAAATCACAAAGATTCTTTTTGAACAAGGCTATATTCTTAACTACAAGTTTATAGAGGGTGAAACCCCCTCCGGCACGATCAAAATCGCTCTCAAATACGATCCCGCTGACCGTGTCAACGCAATCAAAGACCTCCAGCGCGTTTCGCGTCCCGGTCTCCGCCAGTACACTGGCTACAAAGATATGCCCCGTGTCCTTAACGGTTTAGGCATCGCTATCCTTTCAACCTCGAAAGGCGTGATGACTAACAAAAAAGCTGCCGAGCTCAAGATTGGCGGCGAAGTTTTATGCTATGTTTACTAATCAACCAAGGAGGAAATAAATTATGTCAAGAATAGGTAAAGCCCCCATCGCAATCCCCAAGGGAGTTGATGTTAAGGTTGATGAAAAAACCAACACCGTTACTGTGAAAGGCCCCAAAGGCCAGCTCACCCAGACCGTTAACCCCGACCTCCACGTCGCTGTCGAAGACGGCCACGTCGTTGTGACACGTCCCTCAGACGACCGCGAACACCGCGCTCAGCACGGCCTCTTCCGCGCGCTTATCCACAACATGGTTGTCGGCGTTTCAGAAGGCTATCGCAAAGAAATGGAATTAGTTGGCGTAGGCTACCGCGCTACATCGACCGGTCAGGTCCTCGAACTGTCGCTCGGTTTCTCTCACGCAATATATATCAAACTCCCGCCCGAAATCAAAGTCGAGGCTAAGACCGAACGCAACAAAAACCCGCTTATCATCCTCGAAAGCGACGACAAACAGCTCCTCGGTCAGGTGTGCGCTAAGATCCGCTCACTCCGCAAGCCCGAACCTTACAAAGGCAAAGGTATCAAATTTGTTGGCGAAGTTATTCGTCGTAAGTCTGGTAAATCGGCTGGTGCCAAATAAATAAGATAGTAATCATGATATCTAAGATACAAGGAAGAAACAAAATCAAGACTCGCATCCGCGGCAAAATCTCCGGCACTGCCGCCCGTCCGCGCATGACTGTCTTCCGCAGCAACAAGCAGATATACGTTCAGCTCATCGACGACCTCGCAGGCGCGACACTCGTGTCTACCTCTTCTAAAGGCATCGCCGAAGGCACCAAATCCGAAATCGCTGCCAAAGTCGGCGAAGCTATCGCTAAGAAAGCTCTCGAAGCCGGCATCACTGAAGTTGTTTTTGACCGCAACGGATACCTCTTCCACGGTCGTGTTAAATCGTTGGCTGATGCTGCACGCAACGGCGGACTTAAATTCTAATTGACTATGGCAAAAAGAAACAACAGAGTTAAGACCACAAGCGATCTCGAACTCAAAGATCGTCTCGTTGCTATCAATCGCGTTACCAAAGTGACCAAAGGCGGACGCACATTCACATTCGCCGCTATCGTTGTCGTAGGCAACGAAAACGGCATCGTCGGATGGGGTCTCGGCAAAGCTAACGAAGTCCAGGCCGCTATCGCAAAAGGCGTCGAAGCTGCCAAGAAAAACCTTATCCAGGTGCCCGTCCACAAAGGTACAATCCCCCACGAACAGGTTGCCAAATTCGGCGGCTCGCGCATCATCCTCAAACCCGCTTCACACGGTACCGGTGTCAAGGCCGGTGGTGCTATGCGTGCCGTCCTCGAAAGCGTCGGCATTACCGACGTCCTCGCCAAATCTAAAGGCTCTTCGAACCCCCACAACCTTGTTAAGGCTACCATCGCCGCCCTTGGCGAAATGCGCTCTCCGGCCATGATTGCCCAGAACCGCGGCATCTCTGTCGAACAAGTTTTCAAAGGCTAACCCTTAAGATTTAAACAATGGCACAGATTAAAATTACACAGATAAAAAGCCGAATCAACTGTCCCGCAGTGCAGAAACGCACACTCGACGCCCTCGGCCTCAAGAAAATGAATCACACGGTCGTCAAAGAAGACACACCCTCTGTGATCGGTATGGTTAACAAAGTTCGTCATTTGGTTAAAGTGACCAACGCTTAATATATATTTAAACTATGGACTTAAGTAATTTACAGCCTGCTCCCGGTTCAGTCAAAACCTCAACACGCATCGGTCGTGGTCCCGGTTCTGGCAAAGGAGGAACATCTACCCGCGGTCACAAAGGCGCTAAATCTCGTTCTGGTTACAAACGTAAAATCGGTTTCGAAGGCGGTCAGATGCCTCTCCAGCGTCGCCTTCCCAAATTTGGCTTCAAAAACATCAACCGTGTCGAATACAAGGCTATCAACCTTAACCTCATCGACGCCCTTGCCGAAGCCAAGAACCTCCAGAAAGTTGGACTCGACGAACTCCGCGCTGCCGGTTACATCAACAACAAACAGCTCGTCAAGGTTCTCGCCAACGGAGCCGTAAACCGTGCTTTAACAGTCGAAGCCAACGCTTTCTCTGCTGCCGCTCAGGCCGCTATCGAAGCCGCTGGTGGTTCGATCAATAAAATCTGATTATAATGAGCCTCGTTCAAACTTTTAAGAATATCTGGACAATCGAAGAGCTCCGCAAACGCATCCTCGTGACACTCCTGTTGGTACTCGTCTACCGACTCGGGTGTTACGTCGTGCTGCCCGGCATCTCACCCTCCGACATAGACGAACTCGCAAAGTTCACTAACAAGAGCGGTCTGATGCAGCTCCTCGACATGTTCTCAGGCGGCGCGTTCTCACAAGCCTCCATCTTCGCCCTAGGCATCATGCCCTACATCACTGCCTCAATCGTGATCCAGCTCTGCGGCATGATTCTCCCCTCGTTCCAGAAGATGCAGCGCGAAGGCGAGAGCGGTCGTCAGAAACTCAACCAGTACACACGCTACCTGACCGTCGCAATCCTCCTCATGCAGGCACCCGCCTACCTGATCAACTTCCAGATTCAGGTCAACCAGGCTGCCAACGGCTCAGTCATGCAGTTCGGCTTCTGGACAGTACTCTATCTGACTATTATCCTCGCTGCTGGTTCGATGTTCATCATGTGGCTCGGCGAACGCATTACCGACCGCGGTATCGGCAACGGTATCTCGTTCATAATCCTCGTCGGCATCATCGCACGTCTCCCGGGAGCACTCTTCCTCGAATTCACTAACCGTCTGCCCGGAACAACCGGCAGCCAGGGCGGTCTCGTGATGTTTATCGTCGAAGTCATCCTCCTCTTCGCCGTGACTGTTGGCGCTGTCCTCCTCGTTCAGGGCACACGCAAAGTCCCCGTGCAGTATGCCAAGCGCATCGTCGGCAACCGCCAGTACGGCGGCGCCCGTCAGTACATACCCCTCAAGGTCAACGCTGCCGGTGTCATGCCGATCATCTTCGCCCAGGCCATCATGTTTATCCCCATGTCGCTTTCACTCTTCCGTGGAGCCGAAGCAGGATTTTTCCATGAACTGACCGACAACAACGGCTTCTGGTATAACGCAATCTTCTTCATCCTCATCGTCGCGTTCACATACTTCTACACAGCCATCACAGTTCGTCCCAACGACATGGCCGAGAACCTCAAACGCAACAACGGATTTATCCCCGGCGTGAAACCCGGCAAGAAGACAGCCGAATACCTCGACGCCATCATGTCGCGCATCACACTTCCCGGTTCGATCTTCCTCGGAGTCGTCGCTATCCTCCCCGCATTTGCACGCTTCCTTGGCATCAGCCAGAACTTCGCGCAATTCTTCGGAGGTACATCCCTCCTCATCATGGTCGGTGTCGTCCTCGACACTCTCCAGCAGGTCGAATCGCACCTGATGATGCACCACTACGACGGACTCATGACAGACGGCAAAATCAAAGGCCGCACAACCGGTCAGGCATATTAAAACGCTACTGTATTTAGAAAACAGAAATGATTTATCTGAAAACACCGGAAGAAATCAGCCAGATGCGCCCCGCAGCTGACCTCGTCAGCCGCACACTCGGCGAAGTGGCACGTTGGATTGCTCCCGGAGTTACGACACTCAAGCTCGACACCATTGCCCGCGAATTTATTCGCGACAATGGTGGCAAGCCTGCTTGTCTCGGATATGAAGGCTTCCCCGCGACCCTCTGCATAGAGGTCAACGAAACCGTTGTCCACGGTTTTCCCTCCAACTACGCCCTCCGCGAAGGCGACATCATCGGCATCGACACCGTTGTCGAAAAAGACGGCTTCATGGGCGACTCATGCTACACATTCGCCGTCGGCGAAGTCGACCCCAAGGTCATGCAGCTCTGCCGCACAACCAAAGAGTCGCTCTACGTCGGCATCGAAGCCTGCCGCCCCGGTCATCGCATCGGCGACATCGCCAACGCCATCCAGACCTACTGCGAGCACCGCGGTTACTCCGTCGTGCGCGAAATGTGTGGTCACGGCATCGGCCGCGGCATGCACGAATCTCCCGAAGTCCCCAACTACGGTCGGCGTGGCATCGGCCCCGTTATCCGCAACGGCATGTGCATCCGCATCGAACCGATGATCAACCTCGGCAGCCGCAACATCGTCATCGAACGCGACGGCTGGACTTGCCGCACCAAAGACCGCAAGCCCTCGGCCCACTACGAGCACACCCTCGCCGTGGTCGACGACAAAGTTGAAATCCTGACAACTTTCGATTATATCCATCAGGCAATAACAGATAGATTCATCTAATTTCAAAATATGGCTAAACAAGCAGCAATCGAACAAGACGGCACAATCGTCGAAGCCCTTTCAAACGCAATGTTCCGCGTCGAACTCGAGAACGGTCACGAAATCACGGCCCACATCTCAGGTAAAATGCGTATGCACTACATCAAGATCCTTCCCGGCGACAAAGTTCGTGTCGAAATGTCGCCCTACGACCTCTCTAAGGGCCGGATTGCATTCCGTTACAAATAATTCTTAAAACTATAACTACTAAAAGATATGAAAGTCAGAGCTTCAGTTAAAAAACGCACCCCCGACAGCAAGATCGTCCGTCGCAAGGGTCGTCTCTATGTGATCAACAAGAAAAATCCAAAGTATAAACAACGTCAAGGATAATTTTTATTATTTTTGCAGAAAAAAATAATACATAATTTATGGCAGTAAGAATCGTGGGAGTTGACCTCCCCCAAAACAAAAGAGGTGAAATCGCCTTGACTTATATCTTCGGCATCGGCCGCAGCGCAGCCAAAACAATTCTCCAGAAAGCTGGTGTTGACGTCAACATCAAAGTCAAAGACTGGACCGACGAACAGGCAGCAAAAGTCCGCGACGTCATCAGCTCAGACTACAAAGTCGAAGGCGACCTCCGCAGCGAAATTCAGCTCAACATCAAACGCCTGATGGATATCGGTTGCTACCGTGGCATCCGTCACCGTAACGGTCTCCCCGTGCGTGGTCAGTCTACCAAAAACAACGCCCGT
>JAGAOW010000149.1 GCA_017889945.1 Muribaculaceae bacterium | reverse complement strand
GACTTTCGTGCCATACATTTCGAGAGAAGAAATAGACGCCCGCATCAAAAAGCTCGGCGAAGAAATAGTGCGTGACTGCGCAGGCAAAATGCCCTTGTTCCTCTGTGTGCTGAACGGGGCATTTCCATTTGCATCCGACCTCTTCAGAGCATCAGAAGGCATTGATGCCGAGATAGCTTTCATCCGTCTGAAAAGCTATGAGGGCACAAGTTCGACAGGCAAGGTGCGCCAGATGATGGGCCTCGAGCAGGACCTGACGGGGCGCACAGTCATCATAGTCGAAGACATAGTCGACACAGGCAACACGATTCACAATCTCCTCGGAGAGCTGAAGGGAAAAAATCCGGCGGAAATAAAAATCGCCACCCTGCTCTTCAAACCCGAAGCGCTCGAAATGCCGGTCAAGCCCGACTATGTAGGCTTTGAAATACCTAAAAAATTCATCATCGGTTTCGGACTCGACATCAACGAAATGGCCCGCAACCTCAACGACATCTACGTTCTCAAAGACTGACGACATAAAACAACTACAACAAGTTTCAATCAATTAAGGTAAAAAGGTAAAAGATGCTTAACATCGTAATCTTTGGCGCGCCGGGTAGCGGAAAAGGCACGCAAAGCGAAAAGCTGATTGACGAATACGGCCTTCATCACATCTCGACAGGCGAAGTGCTTCGCCGTCACATCTCCGAAGGCACCAAACTCGGCAAAATTGCCGACCAATACATTTCACAGGGACATCTGATTCCCGACGAACTGATGGTCAAGGTTCTGGAAGATGTGCTCGACAGCAATCCCGAACTGACCGCCAAAGGCGTGATTTTCGACGGCTTTCCGCGAACCATAGCGCAGGCCAAATCGCTCAACGACATGCTCAAACGCCGCGGCACAAAAGTCCACGCCGTGATAGGCCTCGAAGTCAATGAAGACGATCTCATCAAGCGAATGCTCAACCGAGGCAAAGAATCGGGCAGAGCCGACGACAACATCGACACTATCCGCGAACGCCTCAACGTGTACCACAACCAGACATCTCCCCTGCGCGACTACTATATCGGCGAAGGCAACTACCACGCAATCGACGGCAACGGTGAAGTCGGCAAGGTTTTTTCCTTAATCAAAAAAAAGGTCGACGCCATCAAATAATCGGCAGCTCCGACCGATCGATACCATCATGCACGAAATTATCCCCGAATACGCATCATACCCCGATATTCTAACCATCTACCAGCAATCGTTCCAGTCGAACTTCACAATGCCGGCCCTCAGCGATTATGGCGGCAAGACACTAAGCTACGGACGACTGGCTCAGAGGATTGCAAAAATCCATCTCTTCTACGAGAAGGCGGGTATAAAGCCGGGCGACAAAATCGCGCTTATGGGCCGCAATTCGGCGACATGGATCGTGACCTTCATGGCAACGATTACCTATGGAGCGGTCATCGTCCCGGTGCTCAGCGAATTCAACCCTTCGGACGCTTGCAATATCATAGAACATTCCGACGCCAGAATACTGTTTGTCAACGACTCCATCTGGGCTAAAATGGACCTGGAGCTGATGCCGCAGCTCGACTGCGTCATCTCGCTCGAAAGCCGCAAAGTCATAGCCGAGCGGCCTGAACGCTATGCCAAACCCGGCAGCCGACGCAACAGCTCTGCGACGCAGATTGTCAAGGGTCTGGCGAGAAATTTCCGCAAACGCTATCCCAACGGTTTCAGCCGCGACGACATCGCCTACACTCCCCGCCCCGACGACGACACGGCAATCATCAACTACACCTCCGGCACGACGGGCTTCTCGAAAGGGGTCATGCTCTCGTTCCGCAACATATGGGGAAACGTGGTCTTCGGCATGAGGTCGAGACTCCACTACGAAGGCTCGCGCGCACTGTCGTTTCTCCCTTTAGCTCACGCCTATGCGTGCGCCTTCGACATGCTCGTTCCGATGGCGACAGGCACCCATGTCACAATCCTCGGCAAGCAACCGACACCTCAGATACTCATACCCGCGATGCACAAAGTAAAACCGTCGCTGGTCATATGTGTGCCTCTGATTCTCGAGAAAATCTACCGCAAGATGATTCTCCCGATGATTTCAAAGCCCTCGATACGCTGGGTTCTGTCTGTGCCGATGCTCGACAAGGCCGTCTACAGCCGCATACGCTCAAAGCTTATAGCCGCTTTCGGCGGAGCGTTTGAAGAAGTGATAGTCGGCGGCGCACCGCTTAATGCCGAAGTCGAGACATTTCTCCAACGCATACATTTCCCCTTCACTGTCGGCTACGGCATGACCGAATGCTGCCCGCTGATCAGCTACAGCCCCTGGCGCAGATTCGTTCCCGGCTCGGCCGGCCGCACACTGCGCGGTCTGATGAAAGCCCGCATACTCCATGAGGAAGGCTCAGAGCTGGGCGAAATCATGGTCAAAGGCGTAAATGTGATGAAGGGTTATTACAAAAATCCCGATGCGACACTGGCTGTGCTCGAGGACGGCTGGCTTCACACCGGCGACATGGGCACACTCGGCGAGCCCGACGACCGAACGATATTCATCCGTGGCCGATACAAGACTATGATTCTGACCGCCACAGGTCAAAACATCTACCCCGAGGAAATCGAATCCAAGCTCAACAACATGCCCTATGTCAACGAAAGTCTCATCATCGAGCGCGAGGGCCATTTGCTCGGGCTCGTCTTTCCCGACATCGAAGGCGCAAGCACCGACGGCATCGATGAAAATGCTCTTAAATCGCTGATGGAAGACAACCGCCGCGATCTCAACAAACTCGTTGCTCCCTACGAACGAGTCGAGAGCATCGAGCTTCGCTCAGAGCCTTTCGAAAAGACCCCGAAGCAATCAATCAAACGTTACCTCTACAAATAATTGTACTATTAATAAAAATAATGCCCGGACCAGCTCGCCCGGGCATTATTTTTATATGTATATCTCTATTATATCGTTGCCTCTATCGGCCAGACGAACGCACGCAGTCCGAGCTTCGGACGCTCGTCGTCGAGAGCCTTCAGACGTTCGAGAACGGCGTCGACTCGTTTGTCCTCAACCATAGTGATTATGGCTGAAGCAAGCGACGGCCACGCATGTGAACCGAAATGCGGCTCTCCGTCATGGCTTCCGCGGCCCGAAACCTGCTGCCACGACGTGAAGCCGCGGCAACTGTTGCGTTCGAGTATTTCGATGATATGATTATAGTGGGCCTGGTCAAAGGTTATAAGTATTGCTTTCATTGTTGTTTGAGCTGTTTACGAAGTTTGCGACGGGAATTCTTAATGCCGTTGTAAGCGAATATGCAGTAGAGCACAGGCACAAAGAGCAGCGTCAGGATAGTCGAGAATGTCAGACCGCCGATGACGGCTGTGCCCATCGGACGCCACATTTC
>JAGAOW010000148.1 GCA_017889945.1 Muribaculaceae bacterium | reverse complement strand
CTGACCGGCTTGAGCAGATAGTCGAGTGCAGTGACTCGGAAGCCTTCGACGGCGTAGTCGCGGTAGGCCGTAGTGAACACCACCCGCGTCGGCGGGGCGATGTTGCGGGCGATGTCGAGGCCTGTAGTGCCGGGCATCTGTATGTCGAGGAAGGCAAGTTCGGGTTTCTGTCGGCGAATGGCGTCGAGGGCCTGTGAGGCCGAGGTGTAGGCACCGCATAGAATCAGATTCTCGGTGCGCTCTACATAACTTGCCATCAGCCGGCAGGCGAGCGGTTCGTCATCGGCGATTATACATCTGAGTCTCATGGCTTTGTATCGTTGATTGTGAGACATTTCTTTATCTCCATGCGGGCCGTGAAGCGGTCGTGGCGGACAGTGGTCGTCAGCGATGCATCGTCGCCGTATAGGAGCAGCAGACGCCGCCGCATGTTGGCGATGCCAATGCCTCCGCGCCGGCTGACCGAAGTATTGCTCTCGAAGCGGTTGTCGGTGCGGCAGGTCACTACGCCGTCGCGCGCGATGATACTGATTTTGATTTTATCCTCCGGCCGGCCGGTGTTGCCGTGTTTAAAGGCATTTTCGACCAGGGGGATGAAGAGCAGCGGAGCTATGGGCGCATCGGCCATGCTGTCGATGTCGATGTCGCATTCGATAGTGCCGCCGGGCATGCGCAACTCCATCAGCGAGATATAGTTGCGTGTGAAGTCGGTCTCCTGACGCACAGTGACGGTCGACGGAGTCTCGTAGAGCATATAGCGCAGCATCTGCGAGAGCCGGTGTACGGCCGACTGCGCCTGAGCCGGACTTATTTCTATCAGGGCGTAAATCGAGTTGAGGGTGTTGAAGAGAAAGTGAGTGTTGAGCTGGCTCGTGAGGTTTCGCAGCTCGGTGGCCCGTTGTTCGTCGTCCAGGTCGCGCCGCCGGCGTTCGAGGGCGTTCCACTTGTCGGATAGCCGCAGCGCCACGGCTAGCGCCATGGTCATGATTATGAACATGCAGTCGCGGACAAGCGACGACATGAACATGAGCCTGTATTTTTCGGGATGGCGCAGGGGACGCACCGCGCTCTCGTCGATGCGCGGCAGGTAGGTAAAGAAGTACCACAGCAGATAGCTTATGCCCAGCGCTACAACGAGTATGAGCAGGTTGTAGCCGATGAAGTGCCACACGCGCACTTTAGGCGTCAGTGTCTTGCCGATGACGATATAATAATCGATGTAGAAGACGATGATGCAGATGAACGATTTGGCATACATCATCCATTGGAAGCCGTGGCGGTCGGAGAACGCATAGGTCATGATGAATTCGGGCAGCAGAAACAGCATCGAAATGACGATGAGATGGGCGAGAAACTTGGTCACGCCGGCTTTCTTTCTGCCTTCAATGTGATTATTATGATTCATGGTCAATTATTTGATGCAAATATAAGCCGAAATGTCATAGCGTCAAAACATGTGTCGACCAATCGGTCTGTTTTACCGATAAACCTGCGATTTTGTTTGGTCGGTTCAAGTTTTATGGTTATATTTGTCAGAAAATAAGAAAACTTATATTAACCGAACCTTAAATTAAATCGATGTCTGACATTACAAGACGAGACTTTCTTAAGAAAAGTGGTGTTGCGCTTGCCGGAATGATGGCTGCGCCTATGATTGTGCCGCCGTCGGTGCTCGGCAAAAGCGCCGGACACACCGCTCCGAGCGACAAACTCAATATACTCGGCGTCGGAGTGGGCGGTCGCGGAGCAGCCGATCTCGCCGAGATGGAAACCGAAAACATCATCGGTCTATGCGATGTTGACTGGCGTTATGCCATGCCGATTTTCGAAAAATATCCCCGTGCGAAACGCTATAACGACTATCGCCGCATGTTCGATGATATGCTCAAGGAGGCCGATGCAGTGATGGTGGCGACAGCCGACCACACTCACGCTGTCATCGCCGCCGACGCCATGGTCGCCGGCAAGCATATCTACGTCGAGAAGCCTCTGACTCTCTATCCTTATGAGTCGCGACTGCTCGCCAAACTTGCCAAGAAATACAAGGTGGCCACTCAGATGGGCAACCAAAGCACCTCGAATGTCCGCACACGCCGGGCATTGAACTGGCTGCGCAACGGCGAAATCGGCGAAGTGACGAGAATTGAATCGTTTACCAACCGTCCGATCTGGCCGCAGGGCATGACCACACCGACCGAGCAGATGAGAATACCCAAGACGATGAACTGGGATGCATTCATCGGCCCGGCAAAATATCGCCCCTACCATGAGGTCTACACCCCGTGGAACTTCCGCGGATGGTGGGATTTCGGTTCGGGCGCACTCGGCGATATGGCCAATCATTTGCTACACATTCCCTTCCGAGGGCTGAAACTCGGCTACCCGTCGGCAGTCATAGGCAGCTCGACGATGCTGATGAGCGACTCGTGTCCGACGGCTGAAAAAATCACATTCAAATTCCCCGCCCGCGACAATCTGCCCAAACTGGCGCTCCCGCCGGTCGAACTGACGTGGTATGACGGCGGCCTGCTGCCCAATCTGCCTTTCGATATGCCCGACGGCAAGAAATTCGACGTCAACGGAGGCGCTGTGCTCTACGGCACCAAGGACACCATGGTCGTCGGCAACAGTGAATACGACCCCGTGCTCTGCTCGGGCCGCAATCCCGAAGTGCCTCAGCTTTTCCGCGAGGTCGTGGCCGACAACCATCAGCAGGACTGGATACGCGCCTGCAAGGAAAGCCCCGAGTCGCGTGTGCCCTGCGAGTCAGACTTCATGTATGCCGGCCCGCTCAACGAGATGATAACCATGGGT
>JAGAOW010000147.1 GCA_017889945.1 Muribaculaceae bacterium | reverse complement strand
GTGCTCCAGTCCGAAGCGCTTGTCGTTGATCAGCCGCGACCAGTCCATGATTTTCTGCATAATATATAACTTGTGGGTAGCAAAAGTAATAAAAATCATTGAAAAAATCGTTACCTTTGTGCTATGGCTAATTTCCAGGTAAATATACTCGGTTGTGGTTCGGCAACGCCGTCGGCGCGCCACATGCCCTCCTGTCAGGTAATAGATTTCCGCGACAGGCTCTTTATGATTGACTGCGGCGAGTGCGCCCAGCTACAGATGATGAAGCAGCGCCTGAAGTTCTCGCGACTGTCTCACATATTCATATCGCATCTCCACGGCGACCATTTCCTCGGCCTTCCCGGCTTGCTATCGACGCTCGCCCTGCATGAGAAAGGCGGTTCGCTGACCATACACACTTTTGCGGAAGGTGTGAGAGTGCTGAAAGAGATTATGGCTGTGTTCTGCCGCGAGACATCGTATGAAATCAATTACAATGTCATAAAGGTGGACCGGGATGTTATTTTCGAAGATCATGCCATCAGGGTCGAGACTTTCCCGCTCTACCACAGAGTAGACTGTGTCGGCTTCAAGTTTATCGAACAACCAAAGCTGCGCCATCTTCGCGGCGACATGATAAAATTTTTCAACATCCCCGTCAGCCGCCTACAGGCTATACGCGAGGGTGCTGACTTTGTGGCCGAGGACGGCCGCGTCATCGAAAATTCACGCCTTACGACTGACGCCGACCCTTCGGTAAGCTATGCCTACTGCTCCGACACGATGTTTGACCCGCGTGTGGCCGCCGATGTCGCGGGAGTCGACGTGCTCTATCATGAGTCGACCTATGCCGACGACAATGCTCACAAGGCAGCTCCGCGCGGACACTCCACGGCGCGCGAGGCCGGGCGCATTGCAGCGAAGGCCGGTGTAGGCAAACTTGTTCTGGGCCACTATTCGAAGTCCTACGACAGCGACCTGCCGTTTGCGCGTGAGGCCGCAGAGGAGTTCCCCAATGTCATTACCGCCAGCGAAGGCCTGAAAATCGATTTGTTATGACTGACGACGAACGCTTCATGCGTCTGGCGCTGAGCGAAGCCCAGCATGCATTCGACGAGGATGAAATCCCTGTCGGAGCGTTGGTTGTGACTAAAACAGGCCGCATAATCGGTCGCGGCCGCAATATGACCGAAACACTCAACGACGTCACGGCTCACGCCGAGATGCAGGCCATCACGGCAGCCGAACAGTCGCTTGGCGGCAAGTATCTCACGGATTGCACGCTATATGTCACTGTCGAGCCATGTCTGATGTGCGCCGGCGCAATCGCATGGAGTCAGATAAGCCGGGTAGTGATTGGCACGGGCGACTCCAAACGCGGCTACAGCACTATGACCTCGCGTGAGCCCTTCCACCCCAAAACGACCGTGAGCAGAGGCGTGTGCGAGGACGAGTGTCGCAAACTGATGCAGGATTTTTTTAAAAAGAAGAGATAATGCACTATTTCATTATAGCCGGTGAAGCATCCGGCGACCTCCACGGCGCGGCTCTGATAGAGGCGCTGAAAGCGAAAGACGGCGAAGCGCGTTTCTCGTTTTTAGGCGGCGACCGCATGAGCGCCGCTGCCGGCGTGCCGGCGATAATCCATAACCGCGAGATGGCTTTTATGGGCTTCAGCGAAGTGCTCAAGCATCTGGGTAAAATCTTCGGCAATATGAAGACCACGCGCAACGAGCTTCTCAGCCGCCATCCCGACTGTGTGGTTCTGATCGACTATCCCTCGTTCAATCTCAAGATTGCGAAAACCGCGCATATGGCCGGAATACCGGTCTACTACTATATCTCGCCCAAGATTTGGGCGTGGAAACAGTGGCGCATCAAGGATATTCGCAAATATGTCGACCGGATGTTCTCTATCCTGCCGTTTGAGGTCGAGTTCTATGGCAAGCACAACTATAAGATAGACTATGTCGGAAATCCGTCGGTCGAGGAAATCGCCGGCATATCGGCCAAACTGCCGTGCCGCGAAGAGTTTTTGCAGAAACACCGTCTGCGCGACCGTCAGATAGTGGCGCTTCTTCCGGGCAGCCGCATGGGAGAAATCAGATGCAATCTGCCGGTAATGGTTGAAGCTGTGCGGCGCTTTCCGCAGTATCGTGCGGTCATCGCAGGTGCCCCTGACATAGCCGACGAAGTCTATGCCGCATACTGCGACTTCCCTGTAGTCAGAGACGAGACCTATGCCCTGCTTTCCAACAGCCGTGCGGCGCTCGTGACATCGGGCACTGCGACCCTCGAGACAGCCTTGCTGAGAGTTCCGCAGGTTGTGGTCTACCGCTCCAACGGTTCAAAACTGACTTACAAGATAATGCGCAAGCTCGTAAAGGTCGATTACGTCTCGCTTCCCAATCTGATTGCCGGACGTGAGATCATCCCCGAACTGCTTCTGCATGAATGCACGGCAGACAATATCAGCGAGCATCTGACACATCTGCTCAGAGACACGGACGAGCGTCGTGCGCAGCTCGACGCCTATGAAGAAATGTGCAACCGTCTCGGCCACTCCACCGCCGCCCAAACCACCGCCACACACATCCTCGCCGCACTGTCAAAATAGTTTTATAGGAATAAGTGTCAACTGGCCTAAAATAGCTCGGGCGGGGTTTCGTGGGAAACCGCCGCCCGAGGCGCGTTTATGTGTGTTGCGTTTACTGTTGATGGCCTGAGCGTTATCTTACGATAGCTTTGCGGGTTGCTGCGCCGGCTTTAATCAGGTAGATGCCTTTTGCCTGAGGCATGTCGACTTTGCTGTAGCCTGATGCGACGAGAGCGCCGTTGATGTTGTAGACCGTAATCCACTGACCGTCGGCGATGGCTGCGTTGCCGTTGATTGAAATGGCGTTGTCGCTGTCGGCTGTGATGTCCTCGATTCCGGCTGCGATGATGTTGAATTTGCTGTAGGTGTAGTGATTGGCCATATCATTAACCACTTCTCCGTTTTCGGTGTAGTAGGTGGTCCGGCTGTCTTCGATGAGGCCGTTGACGTCGTTGTAGGTAAAGACAGATTTGGAGTGGCTGTAATCGCGACGCGGTTCTTCGTCAGCGGGGTAGGTCGTTTCTTCTACTATGACGTCTTCGAGAGTCTTGCGATATTCAGAGTCACATTCAATGGTCTCGGTCGTGGTCTTTACTTTTGTCTCGCCATTCCAGGTTTCGGTTTCTTTGCAGACTGTCTTGAGCTGCCGGCCGTTGATATGGTATTCGAAGTCGGCTGAACGGCTTACTTTCCAGTCGTTTTTGTTGGCGTCCCATTCGTAGGATGTGTGTGCCGACTGCTGGATTTCTCCGTATGAGGGTTCGTAAATGTCCTCAGAAACGATGAGATATTCGTCGTTATAGGCGCTGATGGGGTCTATGCTATGAGCGTCGCTAATCGGGAAGAAGTAGTTGTAGCGTTTGTCCTCATCCTTGTAATTGCCGACCCAGCAATTGTCGGCCTCATTCCAGTCGTAGTTGGCGCTCATGTGATATTCAACGTCGTCGGTTTCGGAGAATGCTTCCTCATATTTGCTTACGTTGATGGCGTAGGTTTCGTTGTCGGACAGGCGGCGTGTAATCCTTACCGTTACGCCGTTGTCAGTGACGTATTCTTCGTCTTCGACGGATGTGGAAGTTTTGGTCCAAGTGTCTTTTTTAGCGCTGTAGGTGTAATAGGTAATCACATGGTCCTTGATGACGTTTCGGTCGGCATCCTCAACTTTGCCGTTGCCGTTGTCGTAGTAGTACCAGTTGGTGTATTCAATCGAGCCGTCGGCGAGGGTCTTTCTCTCTCTCTTTTCCGACAGATACATTTTAGAGATATCGGCGGGGCTGAGCACCTCGTAAATCTCGATAGTGAAATCGTCGTTGGCGCCATAGGAGTACAGATACTCGCCGCTCTTGAATTCCTGACCGTTGTTATAGCGCGATGAGGTCATGTATTCAGTTATTGACTGCGGGAGGCCGTTGGCATTTGTCTTGTAGACGGTGCGGAATGTGACGCCGCCTTCTTCTTCGACTCTGGTGTATTCGTCAAGAGGCTTCCATTCGGTTTCGCCTGCTGCCTGAACGAAGAATGACACGCCTTCGTAGAGAGTTTGGGAATTGACTTGTTTTACAGTCTGCTGCAAGACGCCGTCGGCGGAATAATGCTCATATCTATATTCATCGGAGTCTTCAAATAGAACAACATATGAGTTGTCGTCGTTGACTATCGCGGGAAATAGGGTCCAACCATAATAGTCGTTCACACCTTTCATCGCCTTATAATAAGCGGTCTGGCGATATTGGCCCTCAATCTGTGTGAGTTGGCAAACGCCGTTGGGGAGGACGTGATTGACCAATGCGGATTCTCTTGAGAGTACCCATTGGCCGTCTTCATAGGAATAATTTTTTTGAGCGCGGTTGAAATCTTTGGAGTAATCAATTTCTTTTACCAGGAAATCAGGAGAATATACTTCCTTGTTCTGCGGGATGAAATTGCCGTCGACATAGTCATAGCGGATTGAGATGCTGTCACCGTTCTCAAAGTAGTTCTCAGCCATGGTCGAGTATGAGTCGGCGACTTCGCCGTTTTCAAAATAAGTTGTGTATTTCGCGCCTTCTATTTTTCCGAAGACCCATGTCTCGATGCGGCTGATAAATTCCGGTTCATCCACGCCGTTTCTATCATAGCGAGTGGCTACGAACATATTGTCGGAAATCACACTTTCGAGGCGGGAGTACTCATTCCATGAATATGTCAGGTAATATTTACCGGCATTTTCGAACCATGTGTATCGTTCCTCTGACCTTACCGAACCGTCGGGGCTATAGTAGACTTCTTTTGTAATGACGGCATCGGCTAAATATATCGAACCGCTGTAAGTATCCTCGCCGGGAAGGTAGGCGAATTCAGAGTAGTGTTCGATGTACGGCCTGTTGTTTTCGTCGTCGTAGGCGTAGAATGCAATTGATTTGACGTGGCCGTTTTCGAGAGTGCGCTCCTCTTTGCTTATAAAACGCTAATCGTCGTCGCCGATGTCTTGCCTTTCGATGGTGCGCGACAGCCAACGGCCTTTTTCGTCACAATTGTAGGTGTAACGAATGATATCTGAATATGATTTCATCAAAGTGCGGTAGCCATATTTGTCATACTCGATGGTGTAGTAATTACGTTTGTCAGCTTCGCCGTTGGAACCGTAAGTGATATTGTCGAAGCTTGTTACGAGCACAGTGTCGATAGTGGCGGCTTCTTTGACTGAAAGGTCGAGAGCGGTGCCGGCAACACGGACTTTTTTGGCGCTCTGAGGCGCGGAAGCGTGCTTGCCGGCGTTTTTAGCAGCGCTGTTGATAAGTTTTGCTTTCGCGGAGACCGAGGTACTGCCGAGTTCGACTCCTGGCATCAGATATGCGGGAGTCTTTCTGCCGGTCTCGGCCTCAGCACATAGGCCGGCTGTGAGAGACAGGCTTAAAAAGAGGTAAAGTAATTTCATAATGAATTAAAATTTATGAGAACAGTTTGGGTAGATTTTGCAATATAAGCGTTGTGATTTACGCAGCAAATGTACGATAAAAATTGAAAGATAGCAATGTTATTCATTGTAATTAGAGAGAGAAGCATGTTTGGCAGTTTAACCTACCGGATAAATTTATACCGCGACTATAAATTTGTCCAGTAATAGCATTTGGAAATTCGGGCAATGAAATGGGAGAGAATAAGGCGATGGTGGGGCGGGGGGTTGTGGGTGCGGGGGAAAAGTTGTATATTCGCAGATGAAATGAAGCGGAAATCTGAGAAACAGACACTTGCTGAAATGGTGGCTGATACTGTCAGCCGCCACGGTCTGCTTGCGCCGGGCGACAGGGTTGTCGTCGGGCTGAGCGGGGGCGCTGATTCGACGGCGTTGCTCGCTGTCCTCAATGAGCTGGGCTATGACTGCATTGCGGCGCACTGCAATTTCCATCTCCGAGGCGATGAGTCGCAGCGAGATATGCAACACGCCGAGAAAATCTGTCGTATCTTAGGCAATAGTCTGATAATCAACAGCTTCAATGTTGATGCGCGGAAGACGCAGCACGGCGAATCTACGGAAATGGCCTGTCGCGAACTGCGCTACAATTGGTTTGAAGAACTAATTAAAGAACATGGAGCGCGAGCAGTCGCCGTGGGGCATCATCGCGAGGATAATGTCGAAACATTTTTGCTGAACCTGATGCGGGGCACGGGTATAGACGGTTTGCGTGGCATGAGATACAGCCGCGACAGGGTCATCCGTCCGTTGCTCGACGCGAGCCGCAGCGATATTGAAAGTTATCTTGCCGACAGAGGACTCGACTATGTCGAGGACTCGTCGAACAAATCGGACGACTATCTGCGCAACCGTCTACGCAATCATATAATTCCCGAAATAAAAAAATATTTCGACAACGCCGAGAATGCGATATTGTCGACAATGGCTAATGTCGACGAAGCCGGCGCGATTTATGACAGCGCAATATGCAATTACCGTGAGTGCTGCGAGAGGGAAGGAGGCAAATTAGACCTTGAGGCGCTCGCCGACGTCGCCGGCGAAAATCAGGCGGCCGCGCTTTTCGCGATGCTCAAGGAAGAAGGCGTGAGCGCGACGCAGTGTCGCGACATGATGGCTTCCAAATCGAAATCGAGACTGAAGTTTATAAGCCGCAAGGGCAAGATCTATGAGCTTGACCGCGGAATGCTGAGTGTGGCCGCCGGCCATGCGTGTGCGGCGGATGAAGTCTATGACGTCGACCTCAGCGGCGATATAGAACAGCCTGTCAACATAGAAGTAAGCCGGCACGATGTCAGCGAATTTTCGCCAGAATGTTCGGCTGACGTCTTATATTTAGACGCCGGAGCAATATCGGGTAAGCATCGCTGGCTGCTCAGACACCGTCGCACCGGCGACCGCATCAAACCTTACGGAATGAGAGGCAGCAAAGCGGTCAGCGACCTGATGAGCGATGCGAAATTTTCGGCAGCCGACAAGAGAGCGGCGTGGATGCTGAGTTGCGACGACGAAATAGTGTGGGCTGTCGGGCTAAGGGCTTCGCGCCACTTCACAGTGACAAAAGAAACGAAAGAGTATATAAAATTAAGATATATAAAGCATGCAAAAAACGATTAAGCAGCTGACATTGATGTCGGTAGCATTGCTGAGCGCCGCGCCGACGGTTGTGGCCGAAGAAGAAACAATAATCGCCACCGACGCCTATTCGTGGCGCGGCGATACGATCTATCAGGGCAAATATAAAGCGTGGGCACCCGATGAATTCAGTATCACGTCGACCTATCAGGCTCAGCCGGGCTACTATATGCCGATTGACAGCGAGTGGAAACTGAAAAACGATATCAGCGCTTATCCGCAGCTGACGACCCCCAACCGCCTGCATACGGCAATCTATAACATGGGCCTTGACGAAATGGTCAATGCTGTAGAGCCCGATACAACCCTCCGCACGGGCAAAGCGTGGGGCGGAGTGTGGACGCGCGATGTCAGCTATTCAATCATACTGTCGATGGCTTATATGCAGCCGACGGCTTCAATGGTGTCGCTGATGAAAAAAGTCAATGCTGCAGGGCGAATCATCCAGGACACAGGCAGCGGGGGTGCGTGGCCGGTCAGCAGCGACCGCATGGTATGGGCCATCGCCGCATATGAAATATACAAAGTGACCGGCGACCGCAAGTGGCTCGAATATATCTATCCGATAATCAAAAACTCGCTTTACGACGACCTCAAGACAGTGTCGGCGACAAACGGACTTGTGCATGGCGAGACATCGTTTATCGACTGGCGCAAGCAGAGTTATCCGCGATGGATGCAGACCGCAGACATCTACCAGTCGCAGGCATTAGGCACAGCAGTGGTGCATGCGCAGGCATGGAAGGTGCTCTCCGAGATAGCCGCCGAACTGGGACATAAAGACGTGGCCGCCAAAGCGGCAGCCCGGAGTGCGGAAATAGCGTCGGCAGTAAACCGCGAATTCTGGATGGACGACAAGGGCTACTATGCCATGTATAACTACGGCAGGGAATTTCCGATATTGAATCCCCGCGCCGAGACGCTCGGCGAGTCGCTTGCCATCATCTATGACGTTGCCGACTCGGAGAGAGCGCGAGCAATTACCGAAAACAATCCGACAACGGCTTTCGGCACGGCGATTTTCTATCCTCAGATAATCGATATACCGTCATATCACAACAATGCTCTGTGGCCGTGGGTGGCATCATACTGGGCCATAGCCAACGCGAAAGTCGGTAATGAACAGGGCGTTGCAGAGGCAATAGGCTCGATATTCCGTCCGGCAGCACTTTTCGCAACGAATAAAGAAAATTTCCGTCTTGACAACGGCGATATAGCGACAGAACTAAACTCGTCGAACATGCTGTGGTGTCTTGCCGGAAATATAGCGTTGACCCACAAGATACTTTTCGGAATCAATTACGAAAAAGACGGATTAGCTTTCAAACCATTTGTGCCTAAAGCACTTGCGACAAAAAGAAGCCTGAGAGGATTCAAATACCGCAATTCGACGCTCGATATCACAGTGAGCGGCTATGGCAATGAAATCAAGTCGTTTAAACTCAACGGCAAGGAGCACAAGCCGTTTATCAACGCAAATATAAAGGGTAATAATAAAATCGACATCGTAATGGCGGAAAATGATTTAGCGCCGATGAAGGTCAATCATACGCTCAACGCCCAGGCGCCGCTGACAGTGACAGCATGGTTGGAGGACGGACGTCTGATGTGGAATCCCGGCGAGGAAATATCGAGTTATATCGTGCTCCGCAACGGCGAGCGTATTGCAGAGATATATGAAACATCGTATGACGCGACAGCCCCCGGAGTCTATCAGGTTATTGCCAAAGGCAACAACGGCTATGAGTCGTTTGCGTCAGAGCCGCGTTCGAATCTGCCGAAAATCACTGTCGAGATGCCTGGCGAGACTACAACACTCGCATCTAGCGAGATAAGCTATCAGCCTCTCCACCCGGTCAGCGGATATCACGGCGCAGGCTTTGTCGAAACCGACCACAAGAGAGGCGCAATCGACGTGACGGTAGATGTAGATCGCGACGGCGAATATGCAGTGTCGCTGATATATGCCAACGGCAACGGTCCGACATCGACAGAAAACAAGTGCGCTGTGCGCACACTGTCGGCCGACGGCAAGGAAATCGGTGTGATAGTGATGCCGCAGCGAGGCAGCGGCGAATGGACCGACTGGGGCCGCTCGAGCATATTGAAATTGCCGCTGAAGGCCGGCCGCCACACGCTGACCATCGATTTGCACCCTGAAAACGAAAATATGAATCTCGTTACCAACCACGCGGCCATCGACAGAATCGAACTGGTAAGAATCAAAGACGGATTATGATCGAGGTCGACGAACGCTTTATGCGCCGGGCGCTTGAACTGGCGGCCCACGGACGAGGCAACACATCGCCCAATCCGATGGTAGGCGCAGTGATAGTGTCGGACGACGGACGCATAATCGGGGAAGGTTATCATCGGCGCTGCGGCGAAGCACACGCCGAGGTCAACGCAGTGGCCTCGGTCAAGGATGTCGCCGAGCTCAAGCGGTCGACCATGTATGTCACGCTTGAACCCTGCTCCCACTACGGCAAGACGCC
>JAGAOW010000146.1 GCA_017889945.1 Muribaculaceae bacterium | reverse complement strand
GATGTCGCAATCGCTCTTGTCAGACCTGCCGATGGCCTCACTCTAAGCGATGTCTCGTCAAATTTTTCAGCAAGTGATTTCTATAAAATCATTAACAGTCAGGACAAATATTACGTTGCGTTACACTTACCAAGGTTTAAATCTACTGCTGACATTGAATTCAATAAAGTTTTAGGAGCAATGGGCATCAACATTAATGCTTTCCGCCCTGACGCAATGTTCGATTCTTGCGATATTGAAATGCCGATAATGATATCTCATAAAGCCCGTTTGGAAACTAATGAAAAAGGCACCGTGGCCGCCGCATATACCGGCGAAATATTGTATGGAGCTTCCGGTCCATCGTACCGTCCTATTGCTTTGGACTTTGATGTTCCGTTTATGTATTTCATCTACGATAAGTCGGTTAATACTATTCTGATGGCGGGTCAATTCACTCAGCCTTAAGGTCTCTCTATCGATATCATTTCTGAGATAAATTTCAAACTCTTATTCAGGCGGTGTGCCATACGCATACTGCCTGAACTTTCATTCGGCCTGAAGGGGCGGGGGATTTTTCGCAGAATAATTCGTATCTTTGCAGTGCAAACTAACGAAAATCTACAAAATCTATGAGTGTAAAAATAGGCGATACAGTGCGTTTTCTCAATGATGTCGGAGGGGGCATTGTGGTAAAGATAAAAGACAATATGGCTTATGTCGCAGACAGCGATGGATTTGAAACTCCTGTGTTGCTGCGCGAGTGCGTGGTCGTGGCTAAGGCTGCTAAGGCTGAGCGCAAAGTTCCCGAGGTCGTGGTAAAAACGGCCGAGACTGCAGCGCCGACCAAGTCGACCGACCCCGAACCGATTGAGGAAACCGAAGGCGGCGACAAGCTCAATGTCGTACTCGCATTCGAGCCGCACGACATCAAGCGTCTGTCGCAAAGCGGCTTTGACGCCTATTTGGTCAACGACTCAAACTATTATCTTTATTTTACCTTCCTCACACGCAGCGGCGACAGCAATTCGGCGTGGACCACTCGCTATGCCGGAGTGGTAGAGCCGAATTTCCAGTTGCTCGTCGCCGAACTCCAGACCGACGACCTGCCCGACATAGACCGCGTGGCAGTTCAGTTCGTCGCATTCAAACGCGACAAAGACTTTGCGCTCAAAGCCCCCGTTGCATACGAATCGCGCCTCGACACAACAAAATTCGCGCGGCTGCATTGCTTCCACGACAATATATACTTCGACTCGCCGGTAATAGCGCTCGACATTGTCAAAGATGATGTCGCTCAGCGCGGAGCGCTGTCGATAGAAAACGCCGTCGCCGAAGAGATTATGGCCACAGATGCCAAAAAAAGCCGACACTTCGTCCGCGCCGTCAGCCGCAAGGCTCAGAAACACGACGAACCGATTGTCATCGACCTGCACATCAACGAGCTTCTCGACAACACTGCCGGCTTGAGCAACGCCGACATGCTCAACTATCAGATCGACAAGTTCCGCGAAGTGATGGACGCCAACATGCGCTTCGGCGGACGCAAGATAGTGTTTATCCACGGCAAGGGGGAGGGCGTGCTTCGTCAGGCCCTGCTCAAAGAACTCGCCTACAGATATAAATCCTGCGCAGTGCAGGACGCTTCGTTCAGAGAATACGGCTACGGGGCTACACAAGTGACAATTTATCCCGGCTCCAAGCCGCAGCACAGATGATTATCTTCTTCAGCGGAACAGGCAACAGCCACTTTGCGGCCAAGCGTCTGAGCGAGCGACTCGGCGACAGAAATGTGGTCGAGCTAAAGGGCGAAATGCTCTACTCGCCATTGGATTGCAGGCTCACATGCGCCGACAGACGCATCGTCTGGGTCTTCCCGACCTATTCGTGGGGTGTGCCGCCTGTGATGTCGCGCTTCATCGTCGAAGCCGACATAGCCGGAGCAGGGGAGGCCGAGCATTTCATGGTCACGACATGCGGCGACGATGTCGGCGAAACGGCATCGCAATGGCGCAAGCTGATCAAGCGCCGCCGCTGGACGCCGCGCACCGCATATTCAGTCATAATGCCCAACACCTATGTGCTGATGAAGGGCTTCGACGTCGACAGCAAGGAGTTGGCACGCAAGAAACTCGACGAAGCTCCGCATGCAATCGACGAGGTGGCGGCCGACATAGCCGCAGGCGGCACACGCGACATTCTGGTCAAAGGCTCGTGGGCCAAAATCAAATCGGGAATAGTCTACCCCTATTTCAAGCGCTTCTGCATGTCGCCCAAACCCTTCAGGTCAAACGGCCGATGCGTGGGCTGCGGCAAATGTGCGACAGCATGTCCGATGGAAAACATCACTATGTCGGAAGGTCAGCCCGTGTGGCACAGCCGCTGCGCTCTCTGTCTGAGGTGCTACCATATCTGTCCGTGCGACGCAGTCGAATATGGCAAAGCCACTAAAGACAAAGGCCAGTATTTTCTAATGTAAGACG
>JAGAOW010000145.1 GCA_017889945.1 Muribaculaceae bacterium | reverse complement strand
TGGAGCAGTACTTTCAATATTGACAGCGTGGAGGCGACTGTCAGATATTCGCCTGACGAGCAAGCAGTCCTCGACCGATTTAACAAGCTTAACGAAACAGTTGAAGCCGTACTTGATTCAATTCCCGAAGACTCTGTGCGCGAAGCTTATCGGGCTAAAATGGTCTCTGAAAATAAGTCATTGCTGAAAGAGTATTTGACCGTAATGCACAGTGGAAGTCGGAAGCTGGCCATAATGCCACCGAGCTTTCTGTGCGAGGCCAAAGCGGGATTGGAGCTCTTGGATTCTCTTGGCGTCGACCAAATCTTGAAGGAGATTTGGATTTGCAATAAAGCCTCCGGCCTTATCGATAATATCGGTCACTCGCTGCCGGCCGACGTAATCAAATTTGTTGAGAATAACGTCACTAACGAGTTGCTGCTTGAACCGGTAATGAAACGCCACAACAGTTTGCTTGAAATTGAAAACCGCAAAGTCAGCGGCGATAATAATCTCTACGATAAAGCCCTCGAAGGCGTATCTGACGGACGTGACATGCTTGCGCGCATTATCGAGCCACACAAAGGCAAGATTGTTCTGATCGACGTGTGGGGCACATGGTGCGCTCCGTGTCGTCAGGCGATGAAGGACGCGCAGGAGCTATACAAGCGTCTTAAAGATTACGATGTCGTATATGTCTATCTTGCCAACGGCAGCCCTGAAAGCGGCTGGCGCAGTCTGATTGAGGAGTACAATGTCAAGGGAGATAATGTTTTTCATTACAACCTCCCCGTGTCACAGCAATCGGAAATCGAGCTGTTTTTGAAAGTTACCGGTTTCCCGTCTTTCAGGATTGTAGACCGTCAGGGCAATCTTCTCGACGTCAATGCCGACCCGCGTACACCCGGCTCTATCGAAAGCATACTCAAAAATCTCTGATTGTCCTATTTGCGACGGTCGAGACGGATGAGAATGGTGTTGTAGATCCAGAGCGCTGCGCCGCTGACAAAGAGGGCGACAAGTGCGGCGATAGCGAATGTCTGCGGGGTGCTGTCGCCAATCATCAGGGCTGAACTCCAGCCTCCGATTATAGCGCCGAGCAGACCGATGGTCACGTCGAAAGGCACTATGCGCCGGCCCGGCAGCACAAAGCCGCACATCAGCCCGGCAATGACTCCGATTATTATCCACGAGCACCAGGCCCATACGCTTGTACAGAGCGTTTCCATAATTCAGAGTGAAAGTGGACTGATAAAGGCTGCAACGTCGGTGTCGCCGGTCATGTCGGCCACGGTCAGCCATATGATTAACAGTATGATAAGGAACAGCGCTCCGAAAGCGATCCATAAACTTTTTGCTTTCTGTTTTTTGTCTGTCATAATGCGTGAGCTTAAATAGTTTTTATATTTTCAACAACTATTACAGACCCTTGGTTCTGATGTTGTTCAAAAATATTGTTGTAAATTTGCAGTTGGAAAAAACATATAAATTTACACTATCAAAGTTATGTAACTCTTTGAAAAGTTAACCAACAATGCCAGACAGAACAAGCAGCGTATAGTCCTGCCCGAAGGCAACGAACCGCGTACGCTGACTGCCGCAGACCGTATAATCGCCGACGGCCTTGCCGAAATCATCCTGATCGGCGACCCGGTCGAAATCAAGAGAATGGCTGCGGAACTCACGCTCGCCAACATCTCCAAAGCCACGATTGTAAATCCGGCCGATGAAAGCGTAATCGACCGCTATGCGCCGCTGTTCTATGAATTGCGTAAGAAAAAAGGTATAACAATGGAAGAGGCGCGTCTGACAACGGCCAATCCGCTCTATCTCGGCTGCCTTATGGTCAAGGCCGGCGACGCCGACGGACAAGTGGCCGGTGCGATGAACACCACCGGCAATGTGCTCCGTGCCGCTTTTCAGGTCATCAAGACGCAACCTGGTATCGATGTAGTGTCGGGGGCGTTTGTGATGCTGCTTCCCGAAGGTCTTAAATATGGCACTGACGGTGTGCTCGTTTTTGCCGACTGTGCGGTCGTGCCTGACCCGACAGCTCCCGAACTGGCGCAAATTGCCGTCTCGGCAGCCAAGACAGCCCGCGACATCGCAGGCATCGAGCCGCGTGTCGCCATACTCTCGTTCTCGACCAAAGGCTCTGCAAAGCACGAGCGCGTCGACAAGGTCATCGAGGCAGCCCGCATCGCCCGCGAGATGGCTCCCTCGCTCATCATCGACGGCGAACTTCAGGCCGATGCAGCCATAGTGCCTTCGGTTGCCAACACCAAAGCTCCCAACAGCCCCATAAGCGGCCGCGCCAATGTGCTGGTGTTCCCCTCGCTCGAGGTCGGCAATATCGCCTACAAGCTCGTGCAGCGTCTCGGCGGAGTCCAGGCCGTAGGACCTGTGCTTCAGGGCCTCGCAGCGCCGGTCAACGACCTCTCGCGCGGATGTTTCCCCGAGGATATCTACAAGACAATAATCATAACCTGCAACCAGGCCATCGGCTTGAAACACGATTAATAAAACATCTATAATATGAAAATATTAGTCCTTAATTCGGGCAGCAGCTCGGTAAAGTATAAACTGATTGACACCGAAACTGAAACGACTCTCGCCGAGGGCGGAGTGGAAAAAATCGGTCTGCCCGACGGTTTTCTGAAATACAAACGCCGCGACGGTTCAAAAGCCATCGTCGAGCTCGGCATGACTGACCACAAAGGCTCTATCGAAGCCATCCTCCGCATCCTTACCGACAATGTCGAGGGCTGCATCAAGTCGTATGACGAAATCGACGCAGTCGGCCATCGCGTTGTGCACGGCGGCGAGAAATTCAGTCAGAGTGTGCTTATCGACGATGCTGTCAAGGCTAAAATCCGCGAATGCTACGACATAGCTCCACTCCACAACCCGGCCAACATGACCGGCATCGACGCTATCACGGCTCTTATGCCCGACACTCCTCAGGTGGGTGTGTTTGACACGGCTTTCCATCAGACCATGCCGGCCAAGTCGTTTATGTATGCTCTGCCGTATAAGTTCTACAAGGAAGACGGCGTCCGCCGCTACGGCTTCCACGGCACAAGCCACCGCTATGTGTCGCAGCGCGTCTGCGAGATACTCGGCGTCGACATCACGACCAAGAAAATCATTACCTGCCATGTCGGCAACGGCGGCTCGATTACAGCCGTGAAGTATGGCAAGAGCATCGACACCTCGATGGGCCTCACTCCGACCGAGGGTCTGATGATGGGCACCCGCGTGGGCGATGTCGATCCCGGTGCGCTGACCTATCTTATGGCCAAACACAATCTCAGCGCCGACGAGATGCAGCGCATCATCAACAAGGCGAGCGGTGTGCTCGGCGTCAGCGGTATTTCAAGCGACATGCGCGAGATTGAAGCTGCTGTCAACGCCGGAGACGAGCAGGCCAAACTCGCCCTCGACATGTATGAACAACGCATCATCAAATATGTCGGTGCATACGCAGCCGAAATGGGCGGCGTCGACATTATAGTTTTCACTGGCGGAGTAGGGGAGAACCAGACCGGTGTCCGCGAGAACGTGTGCGAGCCGCTCGCTTTCATGGGAGTCGAAATCGACAAGGAACTCAACGCCCGCACGCGCGGCACTGAGACAGTGGTTTCAACCCCCGCATCCAAGGTTCAGGTCGTTGTCGTTCCGACCGACGAGGAACTTATGATTGCCCGCGACACACGCGACATCGTCTCTAAACTGAAATAAGCTCACAGGAATATCTCCACCATATTCCCCGAACCCACAAAAAAACAATGGTCCTGCAGGCGGGTGCGTGCAGGACCATTGTTTTTAGTATTTATTTGTCGTGTCGGGCGGTCAGCTGACGCCTAGGAGACTGATTTCGAAAATCAGGGTTGAGCCGCCGGGTATGCCGGGTTGGCTGAAACGGCCGTAGCCTTGCTCGGCAGGGATACAGATTTCCCATTTGTCGCCGACGCGCATCTGCGTCATCGCTATAATCCATCCGGGGATAAGGTCGCGCAGGCGGAATGCCGGAGCGACACCGCCAAGACTCGAGTCGAATGTCTTGCCGTTGATGGTCTTTCCGACGTAATGCACAGTGACGACGCTGTTGCGGCTCGGCTGTTTGCCGTTGGGTGCGCCGCTTTTGATGACTTTGTAGAGTATGCCTTTGTCGAGACTGCGCACACCCGCTTCGCGAGCTTTGGCCTCGAGCCACTGACGGTTTTTGAGTATGTAGTCCTGATTGGCCATGCTTATGCTTGTGTAGGTTCGTCGAGTTTGAACACCAAGCGCTGCACGCCGTCGGCATAGCGGCTGCTTGTGATGCGGAAGCGTCCGATTTCACGGGTGTGGGCGACATGCGCCCCGGCACACAGACATTGGTCGTAATCGCCGATATGCACCACTCTGACGGTCTCTGATGCGCCTTCGGGCAGACGGCTCATGTCGAAGCGCTCCATCGCCTCGGCCTGCGTGATGAATTCATCCCACACTGCGGCGTCGGCGTCGATTGCGCTGTTGACATAGTCTTCGAGCGAGCGAATTTCTTCGTCGGTCAGCGGCTTGGGCAGATGGTAGTCGAGTTTCGATTTTTTGCGTTCGATGTGGGCGCTGAAAGCGCGGCCGCATCCGAAGCGACGCGCCATCTCGCCGTTGAGCAAATGCTCAGCCGAGTGCATCGGCGGCCACTCCTGCTTATTATGTTCATTCAGTTTGATTTCGTCCATATGAAGTATAATTATTCTGTTGGCAGGATTTTCCTTGCCATAGAATCGATTTTATCGTGATATGCCGCCTGTAATCCGTCCGGCAAGAATGATTCACTTATCAGTTCATGCCATTTCGGAAGCGTCATTGATTTTTATGGGCGTCATGGCTGCTCCGAAGAGGGCCAGCACCTGATTTACCTTGTCGAGGCGAAGCGTCGCTTTGCCTTGTTCGAGTTCGCGCACAAAACGCAAGCCTACACCTGATTTTTGAGACAGTTCGACCTGCGTAAGCCCGAATTGCTTGCGCATTTCCTTGATATATTTTGCTAATTGAGTCATAAAGTGTACCCTTTGGGGTACAAAGATAATGAAATTATACAAAATTGCACCATAAAGGGTATAAAATTTGTGATGGCGGGTGTGTTTATACCTTATCGGGTGTAATTAGCGGGGAGTGGGCTTATTTTTTCTTATTTTTCGGGAAGGGGAGGGCATCCCAAAGGGCAGCGATTACTTCTCTGGCTTTGCGTTGGTCTGAAAAATCAAGTATGTAACTCTCTTTTGCTCCTTCGTAAGCACATCCTGTCTCAGCATCAGCCATAAGTGGCGCGATGCAATCGATTTTTTTGATAAAAGCATTATTATCGCAAGCGGTAATTACGCATTTGTCGTTGACGTAAATAACGTAGTCACCCATCATTTTTCGAAAGCGGACTTCTCCGAGCGGAGCCAGGACTTCACAGATAAAGTCTATAAATTCAGTACTACAAGCCATAACGCATATTTACAAATAATTAGCGAGGTATCAAAGCAATACTTCAAGGTCATTTTGCGGCACTCTGTGGAGAGAGAAATGAAATTATTGTATCGTTCGATGGCGGCTGGAGAAACGTAAAGATACTTTCCTACGGGGAGTGCCGCAAGGTACGCGACTGCTGTATCTTTCGCGTCAACGACCTCGAAGTATTCCTTTGATATTCCGCTGAAAATGCGTAACTTTGCAAATAAATGAAGCAGCTATGAATTATCTATTTCGACTTCTTACGCTTATAATATTTACTTTGCTTACATGGAGTATTTCTTATGGCG
>JAGAOW010000144.1 GCA_017889945.1 Muribaculaceae bacterium | reverse complement strand
TTTTTTACAAAGCAACTCCGAAATACTTTTATACTTTCTGCGGCTTTATTTCGGTTAAAATCAAAATGTTCATCGGTCGTTTATTACTATAAACTCCCTTTTCACATTTTGATTTTTCCTCGAAATAAATCTCGTATCAAGTATAAATTAATTTTTAAGAGTTACTTAGCTTTAATTAGCTCTTAGAGATTAGAATTAGTTATTTTTCGCCCAGAATGAGTTCGGCACGGCCGAGGCCTTTGGTAACGAGCTTCGAGGGGATGTTGTAGGGCGCTTTTTTGAGGAAGTTTCTGAGCTGAGTGACAAAATGGCGGGTGTCCATCGGCATGTCGTTGTTGCGATAGAGCGGAATGCGCACCTGTTCGAAACTCATGTAGTCTTCGGTAGCGTCGAGGAGGCTGTAGCGGTGGCTGACGGTGTTCTGTGCCATCCAGTCGTCGATGATTTCGCTGAGTTCGACACCGTCGAATTCGTCTTCGAAGCTCATGCCCGAACCGTTGTCGAAAATGCGGAGATTGACGATGACCTCACGTCCGTTGGCGACCATGTCGTCGAAGTGGGCCTGAAGCTGAGCGCAGAAATTGTCCATGTTTTTGAGCACGGCTTCCTCGAGCAGCACCGGAACGACGGCCGAGAACGAGGGCTCGCCTATGCCCTGCGATGCGGCGACCTGCTTGGAAGTGTAAGCGTCGAGTCCGCGGAGGTTGTAGGTCAGATATTTCTTTGGGCCTTGATCGGTGGTCTTCCAGTTAACTTCGAGCATGATGTCGGCCTTGGCGCGGTTGAGCAGCCGGTCGAGCGGAGTTTCGGCGATAGATGCGCCAGAAGTGCGCGAAGTTGTCATCTCGTTTTCGGCAGTAGTCTGACTGATGTTTTTGACAGACTGCGAGAGATCTTTGACCGTGAAGCCGCGGTCGGCCATGAGTTCGTTGATTTTGGTAATGACATTGACAAGGTCCATATCTTCGACCAGAGCGCGCTCGTAGTCGGGCACACGGGTCACCTTGCCCTGATTGTCAAATTCGGTCATATAGCCGTTGGCCGCGCACCATGCGTCGCCGGGGACGACGATGAGGGTCGGTTTTTTGGCCTGAGCGCTCAGCATCAGAGGCAAAGCGACAAGCGAAAGTATTGCGATAAGTTTTTTCATTGTCGTGAGGAAATGTGAATGACGTGATTTATTTGGGGAGGATGCCGTCGTCCTGCAGACGGGCGCGCAAAGCCGCACGGTTGACGCTGACAGTGACACCATACTGCACTAAGTCGTCGGTCTGAGCCTTGATGCGGGAAGTGCGGTTTTCGTCGAGACGGACATATTTGGTATATGCGCCGCCGGTGGCGAAGAATGCGTTGAAATAGTCTTCATAGCGCTCGCGGGCATTGACTTCGTTGACGAGCGGACGTTTGTTGCAGTCGCCCGAGCCCTGAATGCCGTTGAAGATGACTTCGCTGACAGCGTTTTTCTTGGCTTGTTCGATGGCCTGAGCCTTGCCCTTGCCTTTGCCGAAAACACGGAGATTCTGAGTGCCGTCCATAGCTACACCGAGACACTGGGGCTTGAAGTTGGCGTAGGCCGCGTCTGACGATGCTTCGGTGACAGAGCGGCAGCCTCCGAGCATTAGGGCAAGCGCCAGCAGACACAGAGCGGATTTGAGAAAATTTTTCATATTGTAAGCGGATTAGAATTCGTAACCAATCTTGAGTGTGATGAACGACGACAGATAATTGTCGCGCGAGTGGCGTCCGTCAGAGTCGATTTTGGCAATC
>JAGAOW010000143.1 GCA_017889945.1 Muribaculaceae bacterium | reverse complement strand
GGGATAATCGGTGTGGAGGTATTGCCGATTTCACAACCCATGTTGCGGAAGCCGTCGAGGGCGTAGTGAGTGAGTTCCCAGAGGTGTTCCTGACGTTCGGGCTCGGCCTGCATGATTTCCATCGCTTTGAGAGCGGCAGCTGTCGAAGCGGGGGTAATGCTGGCTGTGAAGATGTAAGATCTTGAGTGGTGGCGCAGGTAGTTGGTAATTTCTTTGTCTGTAGCGATGAAACCGCCGAGCGATGCAAACGATTTGGAGAATGTACCCATAATCAGGTCTACGTCGTCAGAAACGCCGAAGTGGTTGCAGACACCTCGGCCGCCTTCGCCGAAGACACCGATGCCGTGGGCTTCGTCGACCATCACAGATGCGTTGTATTTTTTAGCAAGGCGCACGATTTCGGGCACATTGGCCACGTCGCCTTCCATCGAGAAGACACCGTCGGTAACGATGAGCTTGACGCGGTCGGGATCGCATTTCTGGAGCTGCTTTTCGAGCGACTCCATGTCGTTGTGTTTGTATTTCAGCGACTGGCTGAACGAGAGGCGACGGCCTTCGATGATTGAAGCGTGGTCCTGTTCGTCCCAGAGGATATAGTCTTCGCGACCTGTAAGGCAAGAAACTACGCCTAAGTTGACTTCGAAGCCAGTGGAGTAGATCATCACGTCCTCTTTGCCGGTGTATTCGGCGAGCTTGGCCTCAAGCTCCTTGTGGAGGTCGAGCGTACCGTTGAGGAAGGGCGAACCGGCACAGCCTGTGCCGTATTTGCGTGTAGCCTCGATAGCGGCTTCTTTGATACGGGGGTCGTTGACAAGACCGGAATAACAGTTAGAACCGAACATCAGCACTTTCTGTCCGTTCATAATCACTTCGGGGTCTTGCTCTGAAGATATAGCTCTGAAGTAGGGGTATACGCCGGCCGCTTTAGCCTCCTGCGGAGCGGTGTATTTTGAGAGTTTAGCTTGTAATAGCTTCATTTTTTTCGCTGAAAAGATTGGTCAGATTAAACAGATATGCCTGTATATGACATAATCAGGGTGCAAATTTACGAAAAAAACATATAGGACTCTCCAACGCGCTTGTTTTTCTTTTGCATCAATTACATTTTTTAAGAATCTATAGCAGCTTATGAATTTTTGACTCTTCCCGAAGAGGAGCTTTCTTGGGAAAGATTTTTGACCGAGCAGCGAATTGTGCCCGACGATGATGCTTCGGCGCTGCCCGATGCGGCTTTAAGTGCTGTTGCGTTGATTCCTGCTGAAGAGCTTGCTTCGAAATCGACGATGGTGCTTTTGCCCGAGAGAGTGATGTCGGCCGACGAGTTGGCTTCGGACGAAACTTTATCGGCCGAGATGTCGGAGATGACTATGGTCGCCGAACTTGATGCCTCGGCCGAGACCTTGGCGGCTTTCATACTGTTGATTTTGACTGTCGATGACGAGGATGAATCGATGTCAAGGCCGCCGCCTTCGAAATCATCGATCAGCACCGACGCCGACGATGAACTTTCGATGTCGAGGTCGGACGATATTTTCAGACCGCCGCTCACAGTGACCGAGGCCGACGAATTGACGTCGATTTCGTTAAGCACGGGCGAATTGACGTAGACCGTGATTTTGTCGCTGTCGAATGAAACGTTTTTCAGGCCGAAGTCGAGACGGGCTTCGAGTTCGCCGTCGTCGACGGTCACTTTGATATAGTCGACATAGTTTTCGGGCGCATTCACTTTGACCGAAGTCTGCGGCGACTGTGTGTAGATGACGTTTATGCCGCAGCACGACGAGATTTCGCGGACGTCGTTGGCGGCCACTTCAAAAGTGACGAAAGTGTTGCTCGGAGTGATGCGGGTCGACGAGCAAGAGGTCATTGCCAGTAATGACAGGCCAAGGATTGATAATGTTTTTGTCATATTAAATATAGTATATTTATAAATAAGACGGACGATGTCGGGATTTGTTACAAAAAAATATGAAAAAAATGCGGCGACTTTGCCGGTCAGGCCGGTCGGAAGCGGTAGAGCAGGCGTTCGACTATGCCGCGGATGGCGAGATAGATGACGAAGGCGAGCCATAGGCCGTGGTTGCCCATGACGGGACGGGCGACGGCGCAGACCGAGAAGAATACGGCCGTTGCGATAAGCATCGACAGGAGCATGAGGCGTGTGCGTGTAAGCCCTATCAGCAGACCGTCCCAGATGAAGGCGTAAGTGCCGGCAAGAGGAACTGCGACGGCCCATAGGAGGTAGGAATTGCTGATGCCTAAAACCTTGGTGTCGTCGGTCAGCAGCGACAGGATTTCAGGGCCGAAGATGAAATATACAGCTCCGAAGGCAAGAGCCATCACTACGCCTATGCGGGTCAGGGCGGAAATCAGATGCGCGAGCGATGAGCGGTCGCCTCGTCCGAGATATTTGCCCGCGAGCGCTTCGCCCGAGAATGCGAAGCCGTCCATAAAATAGGAGAAAAAGAGGAATAGCTGCAGCAGAAGGGTGTTTGCGGCGAGAATTTCAGTGCCCTGAACCGAGCCTGAGCGGGTAAACCACACTGTCACGGCGACGAGACAGAGTGTGCGCAGAAAAATGTCGGCGTTGACCGAAAAAAAGCGTTTCAATCCGCTCCACTCTACAATTGCGCCGAAATCGGGGCGCGCGGGCCTGTAGCGGCGCAAGGCGACAATGAGTCCGAAAACGAAACCTGTCCACTGTGCGACAGCCGAGCCGACGGCGACACCTTCGATGCGCATGCCGAAACCGAAAACGGCAGTCAGGCTGACGATGATGTTGACTACATTGGTAACGAGCGATATCCACATGGGCGAACGCGAGTCCTGCATGCCGAGAAACCAGCCCGACAGGGCGTATGAGCCGAGTGTGGCCGGCGCACCCGAGATGGCTATGAGGAAATAGCTCCGTGCGGCGGGAAGAGTTTCGGCATCTGCGTCCATAAAGCCGAGCATCAGCGAGCAGACCGGCGAGGAAATCGCAATGAGGAGCAGGCCGACGAGTAGGCCGACGGCGAGCGAGCGGTGGAGGATAGTGGCTATGAGGCGGTTGTCGGCTGCGCCATAGGCTTGCGCCGTCATGCCGCTTGCGCCCATGCGCAGGAAGCCGAATAGCCAGTAGAGCATGTTGAAGATGCTTGAGCCGATGGCTACGGCCGCTATGTAGACCGCCGAACCGATATGCCCGACAATGGCGACGTCGACCATCGCAAGTAGCGGCGTCGTAATGTTGGAAATGATGGCTGGCAGGGCTATGGCGCCAATTTCTCGACGGATGCGGCTCATGACTGGGGGAGGTCGCCGGCGATGCTGATGCGCAGTTCGTCGGGCTTGAGCCACGCTTCCGACAGCCGGCAGATGGTTTCGGGAGTGACCAAAGCGAGTGTATGCTGCCGTGCTTCGAAGTAGTCGGTCGGGATGCCGACGGTGCGGATGAGTTCGTAGTAGTCCATCATGGTCATCGGCGAATCGAGGGTCGACGCAAGGTCGGAGGCGACGTTGAAGCGCAGACGGGCCATTTCGTCGGCCGAGAGCGGTTCGTCGGCCATGCGTCGCAGTTCGGCGCGGACCTCGTCGATGAGGGCTTCGGTGTAGCGGTTGTCACACTGGGCGCTGATGGTTATGTAGCCGCCCTCTTTTGCGCCGAGCAGGGCCGCCGATATGCCGTAGGTGTAGCCCTTGTCCTCGCGGATATTCATCATCAGTCGGCTGCCGAAATAGCCTCCGAGGGCGGTCACGGTCATGCGCAGAGCGTTATAGTCGGGGTGCTCTCTCTGTATGGCTGGCAGCGACAGCACTACCGCCGACTGCAGCGAGCCGCTTCGGCTGACCACTGATGTGGCCGGGGCTTCGGCGCGGAAGGGCGTGACGACAAGTGGCGACTTCCGGCCGTTGGCAGGAAGCGAGCCGAGAGCTGCGGCAACGCTTTCTATCAGCCTTGTCGACAGCCGGCCGCAGAGATATGCGTGGACGAGCGAGGCGTCGAGTCGTCGGCTGTGGAAAGCGATGATTTCGTCGCGGGTTACGGCCGCAATTTCGTCGGGCGACCAGATATGGCTTTCGGGATGCGATGCGCCGCAGATAAGGCGTCGGTTGTCGGCCGCGGCGAGAAAGCTGACGCGGCTGAGGTTGAGTTTCTGTCGGGCTACGCCTTTCTGACGGATTATGTCGAATGGTCCGTCGGGAAATGTAGGCTCGGCGAAGCATGACATCATAATCGGCAGCAGGTCGGGCATCTTGTCGGGCATCGACGACAGGCGCAAGGTGGTGTAGTGGCCCGAAGCAACGCTGTCAAACCACGCGCCGTTGTAGTCGACGGCGTCGGCGATGGCCTCAGGGCCGGCCATGGCGCAGCCTTCGCGCAACAGTTCTGCGCCGAATGCAGCGATACACGGATTTGCGCAGTCTGATGGGCCGCCTTCGGCGATGATGCTCAGTCGTGCCACATCCTGTGTGCCGCCGTTGAGGACATGGAGCGTCAGGCCGTTGGCGAGGACGCTCACTTCTTCGGCCGGCAGAGTCAGATGGCCGAAGGGACGGACTTGCGGGGCTTTCGAACGGTCAGGCATTGTCGAATTCGTCGATGTGGCTGATGGCCTCCGCGAGGTCTTCGGGGGTGTCGATGCCGATAGTCCGGCAGTCGGTTATGGCTACGCGGATTTTGTAGCCGTTCTCTATCCACCGCAGCTGTTCGAGCGACTCTGCGAGTTCGAGCGGTGTCTGCTGCAGGCGTGTAATGGCGTCGAGGGTCGCGGCGCGATAGGCGTAGAGACCGACGTGGGTGTGGAACACGGCATTGTCGGTCCACTGTTCCCACGAGCAGTTGCGGACGTAGGGTATTATGGAACGCGAGAAATATATCGCGTTCATGTTGCGGTCGAGGACGAGTTTCGGGGTGTTGGCGTTGAACAGGGCCTCGAAGCCGAGCGATTTGTCGAACACGCGCGCGAGTGTGGCGATTTCGACCTCCGGGTCGTCGAAACAGGTCTTGAGCTGTGCAATCTGCTTTGGGGCGATAAACGGCTCGTCGCCCTGGATGTTGATTACGACATCGGCGTCTGAGCCGACGTTGGCATATGCTTCGCGGACACGGTCTGTGCCGCTGCGGTGTGAGGCCGAGGTCATGACGGCTTTTCCGCCGAAAGCAGTGACGGCGTCGAATATCCGGCTGTCGTCGGTGGCCACGACGACCTCGTCGAGTTCTTCAGAGGCGCGGCGGTAGACCCGCTCGATCATCGTGCGGCCGCCTATCATGGCGAGGGGTTTCCCGGGGAAGCGGCTCGAGGCGTAGCGTGCCGGTATGATTCCTATAAATTTCATTGTTGGTTTAAGTTGGATGGTTCGACATAGAGTTGGGCGTTTTCATATTTCACGACCCTGACATGAGTTCCGGCTTCGATGAATGCACCGGTCGAGACGGCGTCATAGACTTCGTCGCCGACTGTGATTTTGCCCGAAGGTCTGAGGTCGGTCAGTGTGTTGGCCCGCTTCCCGACAAGAGCCGCGGGCGACATGTCGACGCCTATATATCCCTCGCCGATGTCCTGGGTTAGCATCAGCTCGGAGCGACGGCGGATGAATTTCGGACCGTGGCGCGATGTCAGCCAGGCTACGAGCCCGACAGCCGCGATGATGCCGACAGTGACAATCATTATGGGGCGGGCTACTGCGTCAAGCGAGAGCGATTCGCCTTCGGGCACGGCGGGAACGATGGAAGCGCAGAGTGCTACAAGCACGGCGGCGATGCCGGCGATGCCGCATATGCCGAAACCGGGTATGACAAAGAGTTCTAAGGCTATGAGCACAATGCCGATGACCAACAGGATGGGTATCCATGCAGGCATAGTGCCGCTGAGCAGCATAGGCAGGAAGTAGAGGGCAGCGGCGACGAGAGCCACGGCTGCGGCAAAACCGAAACCGGGTGTGTGCATCTCCATGTATATGCCGCCGATGATGAGCATTATCAGCATTGCCCTGACGGCGGCCGAACTGAGGAAGCCTATGATGTTGTCGGTCGTGGTCGGTTCGAAGTTTTCAATCTGAGGGTGGTCGACGCCGAGCTGACGCAGGACGTCGGGCACGGAGACGGCCGTTCCGTCGGCGAAACCGACTTTAATAGCTTCGGCAGCGGTAAAAGAGACCACCGAGTCGACGCGGACCATGCCTGCGGCCAGAGCCGGGTCGCGTCTCCAGCGTGCGACAGAGTCGCCGGGAGCGGTGTAGCGCCCGTGGTGTTCGGCAGTGCTGCGCATAATCGAGCTCATGTAGGCCTGATATTTGTCGGGCATGGGATTGCCCTGACCGTCGACGACCGTAGCTGCTCCCATGCTTGAGCCGGGCGACATGAACACGCTGTCGCAGGCGAGAGCGATGAGTGCGCCGGCCGACGCGGCGTTGTGGTCGACGAAGGCGACTGTCGGCATATCGAGTCTGAGGATGGCAGTGCGGATTGAATCGGCTGCGTCGATTGCCCCGCCGTAGGTGTTCATGTGGACGACCATCATACGGGCGTTGGTGCGGCGGGCTTCGTCGCATGCTCGGTGGGTGTGCTGCCAGGCTTTGGCATCGATTTCGTCGTCGAGCGACAGGACGAGTACTCGTGTGGCGGCGTTGAGCGGAGCTATGCCGATGATCAGCATGATGAATAGCTGTAGGAGACGCACTGCGGTTTTCATTTTTGTTTTTTTGAGAAGTAAGACGGAAGTAGACAGCATCCGGCGACGAGATAGACATAATAGCTCAGCAGTCGCCAGACTAAAGCAATGACGAGGGCGACGCTGACGTCGCCTATGAGGTCGCCGTAGTAATTCGTGAAAAGCCACTCGCTGATGCCGCTGCCGCCGGGCGTAGGGCTGACCATGAGCACAACCCAGACCACAAACTGACGGCCGAAGACCAGCAGGCCCGAGGCCGCGGGAACAAAGCCCCAGAAGAGGGCGTTGACCACTAAGTAGCGCGAGAACCATGACACGACCGTTGCGCCGAACACGCGGGCCCACCAGCCCATGGATGCGTTTTTGACAAAGGCCGATGTCTCGACCATGTTGTCGGCTGTGCGGTCGATGGCGCTCTGCCAGCGGCGCAGCAGACGGATGGAGAACAGGCGGTGCAGACCGCGGGCCACGGCTGCAGGCCGGAGTATGATGCCTGTGAAGAGTATGGCTGTCCAGATGACGATGCAGGCATATACGATCCAGAACACCACGCGTATGCCTGTCAGCAGCGTCTCGGCGTGGGTCTGTGCAGCTCCGAAGAGGTCGGCGTCGGGGATGAGCATGACCAGCATCGGACAGAAGACGACGAAAAATAGTTCGTCGAGAAACAGAGTGGTCAGCGTCAGAGTGGTAGCGCGTCCGATTTTGATGCCTTCGCGGTTGAGGTAGAATATGGCGAGGGCGCTGCCGCCGACGACCGAGGGCGTGATGGCCGATGTGAAAGCGCACATCAGGTCGACCTTGACGGCGCGACGCCATGTGAGGTCGCCGCCCGCGATGGTGTGGAAGCGCCACGACAGGCCGAAATCGCGGCCGATGATAAAGACGACAGCGACGGCGATGGCCGTCGCTGTGCGCCATGAAAAGTTGAATTTCGAGAAAACGTCGGGATTGAACTCGTCGTGGAACATCCATGCCACTACACACAGGCCGATGGCTATCGGCAGCAGCATTTTCCAGATGGTCTTTGAGAGTTCGCCTGACATTGTTTTGAATCTTAGTTTGAATGTGCGTTCAGTTGGGCAAGTGTGCGGGCTATGGCCTCGACGGGGTCGTGAGCCATGATCTGCGGCATGCCCGTCGCGATGCCCGAGACTCCGGCTGCCATATATGCGGCTGCGTCGTCTGCAGCTATGTCGCCGGCAGCCACTATCGGAATGGCGATTTCGGCCTCGCGGACCGTGCTGACAAGGCGGCTGATGTCGTCAAGGCTCATGTCGGCCGGCAGACTGACATAGTCGATGTCGGCGTTGCGCAGGGCCATGACGGCGTCGGCGCTGCCGGTCTCGACGCCGATTACGGCTTCCGGGCCGAGCTCTTCGCGCACCGACGCGGCCGAGCGGTCGCGGCAGCCGGCCGACAGATGGACGCCGTGCAGACCAAGCTCTTTGGCGAGGTCGGGCCGGTCTTCAAGCATTAGGAAGACTGCCGATTCGCGGCACATGTCGATGATGTCGGGAGCGAGTTCGCGGATGTCCGCGTCGCTGAGATCGGGAAGATGGAGCTGAATCCAACGACAGCCGCCTTCGATTGCCATCTGGACGGTTTCGGCAATCGAATAGCGGCTGTTGGTTTGTGTGATAAACTGAAGCATGTGGCTGTCGGTCTGTATTTTACCAGATTACAACTCGTTCGGCTTCGGGACGGAACATCTTGTCGCCTTCTTTGATGCCGAAAGCCTTGAAGAAGGGTGCGATGTTGCGGAGAGTGACGTTGACGCGGTTTTTGCCGAGCGAGTGAACGTCGCCTGTAGTGAGTGAGCGCATCTCTTCGGGGCGGATGTTGTTGGCCCAGAGGTTGGCGTAGTTCATATAGAACACCTGAATCGGGTCGTAGCCGTCGATGCGGGCTTCTTCTGATGTAATGTCGACACCTTTTTTCTTCTGAGCGTCGAGGAAGGCCGTCATGGCGATGCGCAGACCGCCCTGGTCGGCGATGTTCTCTCCGAGCGTGTACTGGCCGTTGGCGTTGAGTCCGGGAAGTACTTCGACAGCGTTAAACTGGTCGACCAGACCCTGTGTCATTTTGGCGAAAGCTTCGGAGTCCTCGGGTGTCCACCAGTTGATCATGTTGCCCTGAGCGTCGAAGTTGCGGCCCTGGTCGTCGAAGCCGTGGGTCATTTCGTGGCCGATGACCACACCGATGCCGCCGTAGTTTTCGGCGTCGCTTGCTTCGGGGTCGAAGAAGGGTGCCTGAAGGATGCCGGCGGGGAACACGATTTCGTTGGCCATCGGGTTATAGTATGCGTTGATGGTCTGAGGTGTCATGCCCCATTCGGTCTTGTCGACGGGCTTGCCCCACTTGGCGAGTTCCTTGGCCTGATGCCACATGCTGACATTGTGCATGTTCTCGTAGTAGGAGAGTTCGGGATCGATTACCATGGTCGAATAGTCCTCCCATTTGTCGGGATAGCCGATTTTGACCGTGAAGGCATTGAGTTTCTTGATGGCGTTGAGTTTGGTGTCGTCGCTCATCCACGGAAGATTGATGATGTGTTTGCCGAGGGCGGTGCGGAGATTTTCGACGAGACCGAGCATATACTGTTTCGATGATTCGGGAAAATATTTTTCGACATAAAGCTGGCCGATGGCTTCGCCGAGTGCGCCTTCGGTGGCGCTGAGAGCGCGTTTCCAGCGGGGACGCTGCTGCTGAACGCCGCTGACCACTTTGCTGTATTCGAAGTTGGCGTCAGTGAAATCGTCGCTCAGACGGCCCGATGCCTGTGAGACATATTCCCAGAGGAGGTAGTCTTTGATTTCGCGGTCGGTAAGCGAGCCAAGCAGGTTGAAGCCCTGACGGACGGTGTTGGGTGTGAGCACAATCACTGTCTCGGGTGTGGCTATGCCCATGGTTTTCTCAAAGTAGCTGTCCCAGTCAGCTCCGGGGAATTCGGCTTTGAGGCGTTCGAGCGAGTAGGGGTTGTACATAGCGGGTATGTTGCGGCTCTCCTCGCGTGTCCATGTGGAGTCGGCGATTGCGGTCTCGACTTTCATCACATTGTTGCATATGCGGTTAGCATCTTTCTTTGAGAAGCCGGCGTTGCGCATCTGGGTCACGATGAGTTTGCGGTAGGCGTCGCGTACCTTCTTGTTGTCCTTGTCGTTGAGGAGGTAGTAGTCGCGGTCGCCCATTCCGAGACCTGTGCCCGAAAGATACATGGCATACTCGTTGCTGTTGGCGAGGTCGGGCGACGGGCCGGCGCTGAAGAAGGGATTGCTGTAGTTCTTCTGCATCCACAGAACGAGTTCATAGATGCTGTCTTGGGGTGTCGACTCAATCTTCTTGAGGTCGGCGAGGATGGGTTTGGCGCCTTCGGTGTTGCGGCGCACCGAGTCGAGCGACTGGTTGTAGATGGTCGAGACCATGAAAGCTACTGTGCCGGGCTTGGGATTCGACGCGGCGAGGTTGGTCACGATGTCGCGGACGCGGTTCTGGCTGGAGTCGTTGAGGATGTTAAACTGACCGTAGCGTGCGTGCTCGGGAGTGAGAGGGTTGGCATCCATCCAACCTTTGTTGATGTGGGTGTAAAAGTCTTCTGAGGCTGCTGTCGCAGGGTCGAAATAAGCCGGATTGAGGCTCTTGAGGTGCTCTTCGGCGTTGGCGCTTGCCGACATGGCGATGAGTGCGCAAGCGCCGATGATAAGTTTCTTAATCATTTTTACAATATAATTTGATTTTGTGGCAAAGTTAGTCAATGTGGATGTGAAATGCAAACAAAAACAAGACACCCGGCCTTGTCGGGCCGGGTGTCGGAAACTGATATCAGTGTGTGCGTTTATTTGACGAGCACTTTGCTTGTCTTGTTGCCCTTGCGGACGATATAGACACCGTTTGTGGGATTGTCTACGCGTACGCCCTGGAGGTTGTAGTAGACTGCGGGTGCATTGCTGTCGGCTTCATCGCTGATGATGTCGTCGATGCCTGTGACTACGTTGTCTTTCTGCCATGCGAGGACAGGCATCTGGTTGCTTGCGTTGACCATAGTTTTGTTGTAACCTTCCCAAGACATGATTGTTTTCTGCATCTCTTCGGTAGCGGTTCCGTTTTCAACTGCAGCTTTGTTGACTGTAGTGCCTTCGCCGATGATGACGCCTTCGGCTGTGCCGGCAATCTTGTCGTTGACAGTAGCGTAGGCTTCTGTGCCGACGATAGTTGCGTTATAAAGAGCGACATTGTTCATGTTGACTTTACCGCCGTCGCCGTAAGCGATACCGGCTGCTTTGCCGCCATTGTATTTGCCTGAAACATAGACATTCTTAATCTCGGTTATGCCGCCGTTGTTCCAGCCGATGACGCCTGCGTTGCCATAAGCGCCGCCGGTTACGTCAACGTTTACATAAGAGTTGGAGATAATCAGACGACCGTTGTTATAACCGCCGAAGCCACCTGCATAACCGCCGCCCGAGCTGGTAACGACGCCTGTAGCGTAGCAGTTGTCGATAACTGAATATGGAGCGAAAGATGTATGGCCTGTCATACCGCCGAATGCGCCGGCACCCCAACCGTGAGTGACGTTGATGTTTTCAAGACCGAGGTTGCGGACCTCACCCTGAAGGATACCGATGAAACCGCCTACGAGGTTGCTGCCTCCGCCGGTTGTGAGGTTCTTGATGACGTGGTTTTTACCGTCGACCATGATATAGTGGCCGGTAAAGTTGTTGCCGTCAATGGGAGCTGTATAGGCAACGCCTTCCATATCGATGTCATTTTCGATAGTGAAGTAGGTATAGCCAAACATGAGTTTCGATTTGATGGCTGCAAGTTCGGCCGCGGTTGTTATGGCATAAGGCGACACTTTTGTACCGGGAATTTCGGGAGCGTTAAGTGTGCTGACTCCGTTGGCTTCCTGCCATGCGAGCACTGCATATCCGTCGTTGAGTTTGCTGTTGAAGCCTTCCCATGATGTGATGATTTCCTGAAGTTCGGCTGTTGTTTTAGCGTTGTTGTCAAGAACACAGGTCATGTCGTTCCAGAGATATACGTTGTTTGCAGTTACTTTGCCTGAAGCGCAGACGGCATTAAGTGTAGCGCCTGAGACCAACGGACTCATTACTACGACATTGTTGAGTGTGACGGTTTTGCCTTTGTTTGCGCCTAAGATACCGCCAATCTGTGAAGCGGCTGAGACACTCTTGACAACGCCGTAATTAACGCAATTTTCTACAGTGAGGATTGAACCTGCATTGCAGCAACCTACGAGACCACCGGCGATGCCTGAGCCGTTGTTTGCAACTAATGCAGTAGTGGTAACATTGGCGTAGCAGTTGCGAAGTGTCAATGAAGCATCGGTGTTCAGACCGGCAACAAGGCCGCCGACATAGAACGAATTACCTGCTTGACCTGTAGCATAGCAGTTTTCGATAACGACATCTTTACCTTTTACATAAGCGGTCAGTGTGCCTGTGCAGCCCCAGCTGTTGGTGTTGGTTGCATTGACATTTTCGAGACCGAGGTTGCTGATCGAACCTTCGAAGTCGATAAACAGGGCTGAGTTGCCGCCGTTGTTGGTAATGGTAAGGTTGTTGATCACATGGTTGTTGCCACGGAAATAGATGACAGTTCCCTTGTTGCTGATAGGACTGAATTTAACATCTTTCATGTCAATGTCGTTGGCGAGAGAGACATAGAAAGGATTGGATTTCATGTTTGTAGCAAGATTTACGAGATCTTCGGTAGTCGAGATCACATACGGATTCTCTTCATTTGCGCCTGCGGGAATTTCGGGAACAACGGGTTCGTGAGCCTTGGCCGGGTCGAAGATGAGCTTGGCTGCTGCACCATATTGGTTACCTGCGCAGTAGTAGCAGATTTCTACGGTTTTGTTGTCAAGAACGCGGGGCATGATTGATGAGAAACCGCCGTTATCTTCGTATCCTTCGTTTGTCCATTCCGCGACTGCGTTACCTTTTTCGTTAGTGATGACGAGCGACATCAGGCGAGCGCCGGGTGTCGTGCTGAGGTCGCGGATGAAGTAGCGATTGCCGTCTACTACAAATGTATTGAAGCCGTTGAAGCCTGATTGTGTCGCATACTTCATGTCAGGCAGAATTTCGACTGCCTTTTCGCCGTTTTGGATCTCGACATAGTAGCTTGAAGATCCGTTGGTGGATGCGTAGTAGAAATTCTTTTCTGCACCTGCGGCTTTAGCTTCTGCGAGGGTTGCATACACCGGCTGAGCGATGGTCTGCGGGCAGTAAGGAGTTACGTCGGCTGAGCCTGCATCTTCAAATTTGATGCTTTCGGCTGTGCCGTCGCCTGTAACTTTGATGATGCGGAGTTTCGGAGTGTAGGCGCCGTTTTCGGGAGCGATAGCAAAGTATGCTTCTTTGGTCAGATCACCGAGAACTCGGCCCACGCAGTCGGTGCGGCCGATAGTCCATCCTTCGGGAACGTCGAGCGTGATTTGTTTGGAGCTGCCGTCAGTGCAGAACACAGTCCAGTTGAGCGAGCTGGCGGGTCTCAAAACGAAATCCATGCCGACGAGGAAGTTGCCGGCTTCGTCGACTGTGATGGCTGTGCCGTAGTACTGTTCGGTGTCTGCGGGCTGGGGAAGAGCGTAGAGGTCTTTGAGTCCGGTTGCGATCACTTCGGCGATGCTCTGCGTTGCCTGATTGACAGTGTAGATTTTTCCGTCATAAGCTGTGGCGAAACGAGTGTTGGATGTTTGCATGGAGCCGACACCGTCTTCCCAGGTCACACCTGCTGTCCATTTGCCCATTAATTCAGGGAGTTTGTCTGTTTTCATTTCAACAGAAATAGCCTCCTGAGCGTTTGCGTTGAAAGCGGGCATAAGTGCCGCTGCGCAAAGTAATGAAAGAAATTGTCTTTTCATTCGTTTAAGGTTTAGTAAATAATTGGGGTTTATTTGGAATTTTTTTGTGGGGTATTAATATTTAAGTCAGAATATATCTGGATTATTAAATGTTTTTATGCTTCCGACAAAGGTAATATAAAAATTCAAATAGTAACAAAAATTTTTTTAAATAAAATATAAAGGCGGTGTGTTCGCTCTGAACGCACCGCCTTTGTTAAGGATTATTTGTCGGATATGATTATTTCACATACACTTTCGAAGCCTTGTTGCCCTGACGGACGATATAGATGCCGTTTGAGGGGTTGGCTACGCGTACGCCCTGGAGGTTGTAGTAAACAGCGGGAGCGTCGTTGTCAGCGCCGTCAGCGATGATGTCGCTGATGCCGGTGCTTCCTTCGCCGTTGGCTTCCTGCCATGCGAGTACACCATAACCATTGTTGAGCTTATCGTTGAAGCCATCCCATGCGGTAACTGTTGCCTGAACGTCAGCGATAGCTGCTGCGCCTTCAACCGGGTTATCGTTGATGAGAGTGCTTACGCATACGAGAGAGTTTTCAACCGTCGGAGCTTCTGTGCCTAAGCCGAGAGTTATTGCTCCGGCAGGGTTGAATGCTGCTGCTTCTTCATTGTAGTTCGATTTGATGCTCTTGTTCCAAGCAACTGCCTGATCTACATATATAGTAGCTGATTTTTCTTCTTTTGCGAGGTTGGGGTTAAGACCTAACACAACGCCTGCGGCTGCGACTGCACCGTTTACATTGCCTGAGCTATAGCAGTTGAGAATTGTGGTGCTTGAACCGGTGTTGCTCGGACCGACGAGACCGCCGGCGAAACCGTTGGAGCTGGTTACGTCAGCTGAAGAGTAGCATCTTTCAACGGTAACTTCCTGAAGGTCGCGGATACCGCCGATAAGACCGCCGGCATAGAAACCGTTGGATTTACCGGTTGTGTAGCAGTCGTGGATATAAGCGCTGCCTGCGATATAACCCACGAGGCCGCCACCTACGCCCCACTTGTCGGTTGCTGTCATGTTCATGTTTTCAAGGCCGACGTAACCGATATCACCGATGAATTCGTTGAAGAGAGCTGCATAGGCAGAGCTTGCTGTAAGGTTCTTGATAACGTGGTAATTGCCTTTGAATGTGATGCTTGCTTTGGTTTCAACGGGTTTGTAGCTGTAGCCTGCCATGTCGATATCGTTTGCGAGCTCGGCGTAGAATTCCTCACCTGTGATGTATTTCTGCATCTTGATGAGATCCTGAGGAGTCTTGATGACATAGGGATTGTCTTCGCGGTCGCCGATAATTGTGGGAGTTTCGCTTTCGTTGCCGTTAGCTTTCTGCCATGCGAGCACGGGGTAGCCGTTGTGGATTGTTTTGTTGTATGCCGGCCATGCGGTTACGATTTCGCGGAGTGCTGCGTTTGTCTTGCCGCCGGGAACAACCTGGTCGTTCATCTTTGTGTCAACCGAGCTTTCGATGCCGCTTTCTGTCGGTGCGAAGTCGGGTGCTTCTGCGTCTGCCTTAGCGGGCTGGTTGAATGTGAGCTGGGCTGAAGAACCGTTGATGACTTTGCTCCAGATGACAACATTTTCAGCTGTGCATTCAAGTGCTGTGTTGGTGTTGAGTGATGCGATACCTGCAGCAGCGCCTTTTGCAATGATGTTGCCGCTGACATAGCAGTTCTTGGCTGTCATGCCGCCGCGGACTGCGTCACTGTTGCCATTGCCACCGAGACGACCTACAAGACCGCCGGCGAAGTGGTTGTTGGGGTCATTGACATTAACCTGTGAGTATGAGTCGGTAATTGTTACAGTGCCGCTGAATACAGTGCCGAAGAAGCCGCCGACAGCAGCTGCTGTAGTTGTACCTGATGCGAAGCAGTTTGTTACAGTTGTGTTATGTGCCGTACCTGCGAAAGCGCCGCAGCAGCCCCAGTTAGAGAAGAAGCTGACGTCGACGAGACCGAGGTTCTTGATTTCGCCCTCGAAGCTGGCAAAGAGACCGGTGTCGGTAGAGCCTGATGCAGTGTATGCGAGGTCGGTAATGATGTGGTTCTGACCGTCAAAGATGACAGGGCTGTAGCCCGGTAATTTGATGGGTTCGAAAGGAATACCTGTCATGTCGAGGTCGGCTTCGAGAACGACATAGTTGGTCGAGTTGGCCTGGAGTTTGCCTGCGAGTGAAACGAGACTGGTAACGTCTTTGATTCTGATCGGGTTGTCAATCGTGCCGGCGGGCTCTTCAGGAATGACGGGTTCGTGTGCTTTCGCCGGGTCAAAGTTCAGGATTGCAGCTGCACCTCCGACGTTGTTTGATGCGTAGTAGTAGATGTCGACTGTCTTGTTTTCGAGCACTTTGACCATAATCGACGAGTAACCGCCGTTTTCTGTGAACGAAGAAGGATTAACTGACCATTCGGCAACTGCATCACCTTTGTCATCGGTAACGACAACGGCCATTTTTCGTGCGCCGGGTACAATGCTGAGGTCGCGGATGAAGTAGCGTTTGCCGTCGACGACAAATGTGTTGAAGCCGTTGAAGCCGGAGAATGTAGTCAGTTTCATGTCAGGCATGAAGTCTGCTTTCACTTCGCCGCCCTGATAGAGAGCATAGTAGCTGTCTTTGCCTGTGGCGGGGGGAACTGATGCATAGTAGAAGTCTTTTTCGCCGCCGTTGGCTTTGGCTTCTGCGAGTGTTGCATAGACGGGCTGTGCGATGTTCTGCTGTGAGTAAGCTACTACATCGGCCGAGCCGGCGTCTTCAAATGCGATGCTGGCTACTGTGCCGTCGCCGGTGGCTTTTATGATGCGGACTTTAGCTGTATATGCACCGGTCTCCGGTGTGATGAAGAAGTAAGCTTCTTTGGTCAAATCACCGAGAACGCGACCCACACAGTCTGTGCGGCCGATTACCCAGCCTTCGGGGGTGTTGAGAATGAGCTGTTTTGCACTGCCGTCTTTCGGATTGTAGACTGTCCAGTTGAGCGAGCTGCCGGGTCTTGCCGTGAAATCCATGCCGACGAGGAAGTTGCCTGCTTCATCAACTGTGATGGCGGTGCCGTAGTACTGCTTGTTGTCTGCGGGTTCGGGAAGTTCATAGACGAGTTCGAGACCCTCTGCGGTTACTTCGGCGATGCACTGGCGTGCCTGGTCTACGGTGTAGATTTTGCCGTCGAGTGCGGTGGCGAAACGGGGGTTGGCTGTGCCCATGGTGCCCATGCCGTCTGTCCAGGTAACACCGGCAGTCCACTTGCCTGCGTAGTCGGCAATGAATGGGGTAAGCCATTTTTCGGTAATGGCTTCTTCAGCGTTTGCATTGAATGCCGGCAAAAGCGCAGCAGCAAGGCAAAGTGTTGAGAGTAACTGTTTTTTCATTGATTGATAAAATTTATTAGAAATGTTGATGGTATTTTGTATCCGGTATCTTTAAAGGTGTGATTGTGATGTCTAAGCGGTTGAACTGGTTTGCTATAGCTGATGCACTATAATGTATAATTTCTGCAAATATAATAAATATTGGATAATAATATGATTTTTTCAGCGAAAAGTTTACAATAATTTGAGAATTTTTGTAATCCCCGAAGCCCTTAACAAAATTTTTGGCTAACCGGCTCTTGATAAATTTTTCGGGAAAGTGACTTATTATCGGGCCGGCTCTCTTAAAAAAATAACCCCTGACTCTGCCGATTCAGGCAAAATCCGGGGCTTTTATCTGTTAATTAACGCTGAATTATTTTGCAGCGTCTTTTTTCTCTGCAGTCTTCTTGGCTTTGGCCGGCGCTTTCTTCGCGGCGGCTTTGGCCTTGGGAGCTTTTTCTGCCACATCTTTGGCTTCGGGCTTGGGCTCGCGGAGGGCATGCTCTACGTTAAACTGCTCTATGTTCTTGCGCATCGAATTGACTTCCTTGTTGAGCGTCTCTATCTCTGCGGCCTGATTGCGGATTGTGGTAAGCAGCGAGTTGAGCTCTTCGTTTTCGATGCTCAGCGGATACTGCTCTTCGACGCGGACGATGAAGTCGGCAAGCACGTTCATATAGTTGGTAAATGCTTGGAACGGCGTTTCATACGGGCTGAACAGACTGTGGACCGCCCCGTCGGCCAGGTGTTTGGTCGACATATAATAGAAGTGGTCCGATGCCTGGAGATACCACCAGTCCTGTTTGAGTCGGCGGTCGGTGCAGAGGCGCACACGCTCGGCGACAGAGTAGAGCTTGTTGAACGCCTCGTTCTGAAGCTGATTACCGAGCCATGCCGATGTGTCGCGCGCTTCGTCAGCTCCCGAGATGGGATGCACCACCGAAAGTTCGCTGACCGCTTTGAGTTTGCTTATCGCCTCCGACGGAGTGCAGAACTCTATGCCGCGCTCGTGTGCGAAGCGGGGCAGCGCCTCCAAGAACTGGAAGATGCCCGAATTGGCGGGTTGAAGACCTCCGAAGGTCTCGAGGTTCATCGACAGGTTGATAATCTGCTCGTCGGCGGGAGTCGACGCGATCCAGTCGATATATTTGTCGGCCGTCAGAGGATATTCGGGCCATGAAGTGTCGCTGAAGCGGAACGAGATGTCGTCGCTGAGCTTCGAGTTCTTGAGCAGCAGCTTAAGCTTCGGAGCTGTGGCGGCCGAGTAGACATAGTTTGGCGACTTCCAGCCGAGGATGTGTTTCGCACCTTCGGTAATGACGCCCTTGAAGCCTAAGGTCAGGATTTGCGGCGCGAGGTCGTCGCAGTAGATAAGCTCGGTGTTGCGCAGCACTTTGGGTTTCACGCCGAGCAGTGTGTGAAGTTTCTCGCACTCCACTTTTATCTGCTCTGCAAACTCCTCGGGGTCGTTGAGCGACGCGAGCGAGTGGGCATAAGGCTCGGCGACAAACTCCACGCAGCCGGTGTCGGCCAGACGTTTGAGCAGGTCGGTGAATTCGGGCACATACTGCTCGATTTGCTCTATGGCGACGCCTGTGATGGCTATCGAGCATTTGAATTTGCCTTTGTTTTCTTCGATCATGCGAAGAAGTGTGCGCGCTGCGGGTATATAGCTGCGCTCGGCTATGCGTGTGATGATGTCGTCGTTGAGGAAATCATCGTAATAGTAGTGGTCGTTGCCTATGTCGAAGAAACGGTAGCGTTTGAGACGGAACGGCTGATGGATTTCGAAATTGAAACAGATTGCTTTCATATCTCGTTGCGGTATGATGGATTTAACGGTTTAATACTTTATTATATATATCGATGACCTTCTGGCCGGCTTTGTCCCATGTGATTTGGGCTACTTCGGCCAGGCCGTCCTCGCGAAGCTGTTTATACATCGCCGGATAGGTAATGATTGAGTGGATGGCGTCGGCCATGGCGTCGATGTCCCAGTAGTCGGTCTTGATGACATTGTCGAGGATTTCGGCGCAGCCCGACTGTTTGGAGATGATCGACGGCACGCCCATCTGCATCGCTTCGAGCGGCGAGATGCCGAACGGCTCCGAAACCGAAGGCATGATGTAGACATCCGACGCTTTCAGCATTTCATAGACCTGTTTGCCCTTCTGGAAGCCCGGGAAGTGGAAACGGTCGGCTATGCCGCGCTCGGCCGCGAGGTTTATCATTTTGTCCATCATGTCGCCTGAGCCGGCCATGACAAAGCGCACGTTGTGGTCGTTCTTCAACACTTTGGCCGCGGCTTCGACAAAATATTCCGGGCCTTTCTGCATTGTGATGCGGCCTAAGAAGGTCACGATTTTTTCTTTGGGTTTGTTCACTTCGACGTCGAGCAGTTCGCGGCTCAGAGGCACAACGGCGTTGTGGACCGTCGTCACTTTGGCCGGGTCGATGCCGTAGCGCTCGATGACTGTCTGGCGTGTGAGGTTGCTGACCGTGATGATGTGGTCGGCGTGTATCATGCCGTCGCGCTCGATGTTGAACACCGTCGGGTTGACATTGCCGCGCGAGCGGTCATAGTCCGTCGCGTGGACATGGATGACAAGGGGCTTGCCCGTGACCTGTTTGGCGTGGATGCCCGCAGGATAGGTCAGCCAGTCGTGGCTGTGGATGATGTCGCAGTCTATCGTCCGGGCTATGACGCCGGCCGTGATCGAGTAGTTGTTGATTTCCTCAAGCAGATTGTCGGGATAGCGTCCCGAGAACTCGATGCAGCCCAGGTCGTTGGTGCGCATGTAGTTGAAGTCGGCGTAGATATGGTCGCGCAGGCGGTAGTAAAGCTCGGGGTCCATCAGGTTGCCGATGCGCGATTCTACATATTCGCGGCTGACATCGCGCCAGGCTACCGGCACCTGTGATGTGCCGATGATGTGGGCGAATTCGCGGTCTTCGTCGCCGAATGGCTTGGGGATGACAAAGGTTATGTCCATGTTGCCGCACTCCCACATACCTTTGGTCAGGCCGTAGCTGGCTGTGCCCAGACCGCCGAGGATGTGAGGCGGGAACTCCCAGCCGAACATTAATGCTTTCATTGTATATCTGTATCTTGCTTTTCTGTGGTTTGATTCATTGGTTTATTGCTCGAGGCTGAAGCGCTTGAGGGTGCGGAGAGTGCGAAGCACTTCGGCCACATTGGTGGCGTGCGATATTGCGCCGCGGCCCACATAGGGCGGATTGCCGTCGTAGAGCTGCGACAGCGAGCCTATACAGCCGTTGGGCATCTCGTCCTCGAAGCCGATGAGCATACGGTCGATATAGCTGACGCCGCTCATGCCGAACACTCTCAGATAGGCGTCGGCGTAGAAGCCCATCAGCCACGGACGGGCCGGGCCTTGATGCAGGGCCAGTTCGCGCTCTTCGGGCGAACCGACATACGACGGACGGTAGCCGTAGCTCTTCGGCGACAGCGAGCGCAGACCTTTGGGCGTAAGCAGCTCGCGCGTCACAACGTCGAGCACACTCTTGCGCTGACGGCGATCGAGCGGGGTATAGTCGAGACCGATGGCCACTGCCATGTTGGGGCGCACCGACGGGTCGGCATAAGCTC
>JAGAOW010000142.1 GCA_017889945.1 Muribaculaceae bacterium | reverse complement strand
CTTTTAATTCTTGGTTTGAAGCCCACTCGCGGCTCTACGAAAATAGAAAGTCCGGTCGAATCAAATTCGGCCGGATTTTTTTGATTTTGTGGGGCGGATGAGGGAAGGCCGAGTCGGACAGGTCGGAGGGAAAAAACGCATGGAGCGAGGGGGGTAGAGGATGGGGCTGAGGAGCAGGATTTATCGGGATTAAACGAGATTAAACGAGATTAAGCTTGATTGAATTGGAGGGGCGCTTTTGAGTAGAGGGGCATTGGCTATCGCCGTTCGCAACAGCGCGCGCTCTGCGGCTTGTTGCGGGAGAAGAGAGGGTCGCTGGTTCCGGCGGCTATCGCGGCCGGTTGTAGAGACATCGCGCTTCCAGCGCTTAATGGTCGGCTGCGGGTCAGACGAGTCAGACAAGTCGGACGGAGGTGGGTAAGTTTTGGCGGGGGAGGGTAAGGATAAAAAAGAGGCTGCGTATATTGACGCAGCCTCTTGGAGGGGTTATTTCAGATAAGGGTTAGCCCTTGGGTTAGCCGTAAGGTTAGCCGTTGGGGTAGCCTTCGTTCTGGGTGATGTTCTTTGAGCGGTTGCGTTCTTCGGTCGGGATGGGGAAGAGTTCGAACGCGGGGTTCCAGGTACGGTTTTTGTCGCGAACTTTGAGTTTGTCTTTGTAAGCGTCATAGCAAGGAATGTCGTTGATGTTCTTGTCCTTCGAGGTTTTGAAGTTAGGAATATCAGTCTTTGCAAGACCTTCGGAAACTTTTTCTTCGCCATCTTCGGTGTATGTGTTGCCGGCCTGATACTGATATTGGATGAGGGGACAACCGTAGGAGGGATATTCGTTTTCGATAGCACCTGTTTTCCAACGACGCATGTCGACGAGGTGGAGACCTTCCATCATGAGTTCGACTTTACGTTCGCGGCGAACACGCTGGCGGAGTTTTTCCTGAACAGTCAGACCGTCGAGAGTCTCGTTGGGAACGCAGCCGTTGGCGTCGATTTCGGGAACACCTGCACGACGGCGGACTTTGTTGATGGCTTCGATGACGGTTGCGTCGTTGAATTCGCCAAGTTCGATTTTTGCTTCAGCGTAGCCGAGCAGAAGTTCGGGATAGCGCATTACGAGAACGTCGACTGTGCTTGCTTGGATGTTGACAGCTGTTTCGTGGCAGTATTTGCCGTTCATCAGGCCGACGCCTGCGTTGCAGAAGCTTGCCCAAGAAGCAGAGGCTCCGGCTTTGTCGATGTTGAGGATTTCGACCCATTCGCCGTTTTTATACTGCATGGTGTAGTCGTTGTAGCAGCTGATGAGCTGTTTGGTGACAGTGCCGTTGTTGATTTCGGAAATGTCGCCGTCCATCCAGATGTTTTCAGCGAAGCGCGGGTCGCGGTTCTTCTGGGGATGCGAGTTGTCGTAGAGAGGCGAGTCGTCGATGCGTCGGCCGTCGATACATTCGTAAGTGTCGGCAATCATCTGGCTGATGTGACGTCCGGTCTGACCCTGAATACGCGATGCCTGACCGAAAGCGATGTTGTTGGTAATCGATGTCGATGCAGTACCGGTATTGGCATAAGGCAGTTCGTAGAAGATTTCGCCACGAACGTCGGCTTTGAGCTGGCCGGTTACGTTGAAGAGGTCGCCATAGTTCTGAGCGAGCTGATAGCCGCCTTCGTCGATGACTTTCTTAGCAGCTTCGGCAGCAGCCTTGAAGTATTCGGTGCCTTTGCCGCCGATGTTGAGGCTACCGCCGAGAAGACCGAGACGGTTGACGATGCCGTAAGCAAAGCCACGATTTACGCGACCGACTTCTTCGCGCATCCAGGGAAGATCGGGAGCGACGGTGTTGAGGTCGAGGATAAGTTCGTCGAGGATTTTCTCGCGGGGTGTGCGTGTAGCGGTGTTGTATTCTTCATTAGAAACAGGAGCCATGAAGAAGGGAACATCTCCATAGAGAGAAGTCAGGATACAGTAGAAGTAAGCGCGGAGTGCGTGAACTTCGGCAAGATACTGTTTGCCTTTAGCCGACAGCGAAGGACGGTTAGCTTCTCCGCCAACGATGACTTCGTTGGCGCGAGCGATGCCTTTGTAGCAGTTCTGCCAAATCAAGTCAACAATCGCGTTGTCGGGGTTGAGAGTGCCGCCGGCACCGATGGTTGTGTTCTCGGTGCGTTCGAGCAGCATCGGAGTGAGGTGGTCGAAGATGACAACCGAAGGCACGAGGTAGAAGCTGCCAACGTTGTTCATGTACATCATGTTGTAGACTCCAATCGCACCATCGTAGAGAGCCTGGTCAGACGAAAAGAAGCCGTTGCTGTCGTAGTTGCCGTTAGTGTCGTTGCGGTCGAGGAAGTCGCTGCAGGAAGCAGAGACAAGGCCGAGGGCAGCTACGGCTGCTAAATATAATTTATTCTTTTTCATGATTTTGTCTTTGTTAGAATCTTAAGTCGATACCGAATGTGTAAACTCTCATAAGAGGATAGTATGAGCCCGGAGTAGATTCGGGGTCGTAGCCGGGATATGCGTTCTGGATGGTAAAGAGGTTCTGACCGCTGAGGTAGAAGCGGAGATGCGAGAGACCGACTTTACTGATGATGTTGCGCGGCATAGTGTAGCCGACAACGAGGTTTTTGAGACGCATATAGGCACCGCTCTTAACCCAGAAGGAAGAGGGGAGGTTGTTGGGGTTAGAACCGGAAGTTTGTTCGATTACGAGCAAGGGGTATTTAGCATTGCGATTTTCTTCGGTCCATGTGTCGAACTGGCTCTCCATGATAGACCGGCCGACGCTCAGAGGACGGACATTGTAGCCGCTGGCGAAGATGTCGCGTTTGCCCACGCCCTGGAAGAAGGCAGTAAAGTCGAAGTTGTTTCACTGAGCATTGAGGTTGAGAGAGAAAAGGTAGCGCTGCTGCGGGTCGCCGATGAAGGTCTTGTCGTTGTCGTCGATAGATTTGCTGTCGTCAATATCCTTGAAGCGAATGAAACCCGGACGGATGTTCTTTCGGTCGCCATTGTAGACGGGATAATTGTCGATCTCTTCCTTGCTTTGGAAGTAGCCGTCGGCTACATAGCCATACCAAGAGTTGATCGGGTGGCCGACCTGAATCGTGTGGTCGGCGTAGATGTATTTGTTGCCATAGAGATCGGTAACCTTATTTTTGACATCAGAGAGGATGGCTGTAGCGCTGAAGTTGACATTGCCGATGCGGTCGCGATAGGTAATCGATAGATCCCAACCGTTGTTGCGCATATCGCCTGCGTTCTGCCAGGGAGCACCAAGACCTACATAGTAGGGAGCGGGGAAGGTCTGAAGCATGGACTTGATGTTACGGACATAGTAGTCGAATGTAACGTCGAGACGCTGGTTGAGGGTAGTGAAGTCGAGACCGACGTTGATCTGATGAGATTTTTCCCAAGAGATATCGCGGTTTGCAAGTTGATAAGCAATAATACCTGTATGGTATTTTTCGCCGGCCCAGTAGTTGCCGCCGGGAGACAGAGTTAAAGCGTAAGGATAGTAGCCACCGATGTTCTGGTTGCCGAGAGTACCGTAAGAAGCGCGGAGCTTGAGGTTGCTGAAGTATTCACGAGCAGACTCGAAGAAGTTTTCCTGCGAGATACGCCATGCGGCAGAAACAGAGGGGAAGAAGCCCCAGCGATTGCCCTTGACGAAGCGAGACGAACCGTCGTAGCGACCGGTAAGCTCGATCATATACTTACTGTCGTAGATGTAGTTGAGACGACCGTAGTAGGAAACCATGGCGAGTTCTTGCCAATAACCGCCAATGCTACCGTTTCTGGACGAGTTCATGAACTGAGTGTAACCATCATAGGAGAAGCCGCCGGCACTTGCATTGAAGCCTTTGTCTTTGGTCTCTTCGGTCTGGAAGCCGGCGAGAACTTTGAAATAGTGCTTTTCGTTGAAGGTCTTTTCGTAAGAAGCCTGAACGTTGAACTGGTTGTAAATAGTGCGGCTCCAGCTTTCAGAACGTGAACGACCGCTAGCAGGATATGTCATGACGAAGTTGCCTGCAGTGTAGGTGTCATAAGTGTCCGTGAAAACATCGCTTTTGCTTTCGTAGCGGCGGGTGTAGTAGCTTGCCTGCAGTTCGAGACCGTCGATGGGGGTAGCAATAAGAGTACCCTTGATGTCGGTGTCGTTGTTGTCAGAGTGGCTTGTACCGCCTACCTCTGCCATAGCGAGGGGGTTGATGCCCTGCTGACCGTCGGCCCAAGTTCCGTCGGCGTTGCGTGCACCGAGGACGGGGGAGAAGGTAAGAGCATAGCCGATGATGCTTGTAGCACCGTTGGCGGGCTGCTCGCCGTTGTAACGACGGACGCCGAGGTTGACAGAAGCACGCAGCCAGCTTGTCAGAGTGGCATCGGTGTTAGAACGGATAGTGAAACGGTTGAAGTTGTTGTTGGGGACGATACCGTCTTCGTAGTTGTAAGAACCGTTGATGTACTGATGGATGCTCTTGCTGCCACCTGTGATGGAAATCGAGTGGTTAGTGGTAAGCATGTTGTCCTTCATGATGAGGTCGCGCCAGTTGGTATCGTAGCGGTAGACGTTGTCGGCGCCGAGTTCGCGGTATGTGTCGATCATATCGCCGTAAATCGGTTCGTTGCCAACATTTTTCATAGCGTGGTCCATGAGAGTCATGAACTCGATGGCGTTGGCGGGGCGGGGCATTTCGGTCGGAGTGCGGAGGCCTACCCATCCGTTGTAGCTGACCTGAGCGCGAGACTCTGTGCCGCGTTTTGTAGTGACGAGGATGACACCGTTAGAAGATTTCGAACCGTAGATTGCAGCCGAAGCAGCGTCCTTGAGGACAGAAATCGACTCGATGGTGTTGATGTCCATAGAGTTCATGTCGCCTTCGACACCGTCGATGAGGACGAGAGGACCTGTGCTGGAGTTGAGAGAACCGACGCCACGGATCTGGATGCTGGCAACAGAACCCGGAGCACCGGAAGACTGAGTGACGTTGACACCGCCCATAAGGCCCTGGAGGGCAACAGAGGCAGAGTTTACGCTACGAGCGGTAAGCTCTTTGGCGTTGACCTGCTGAACGGCACCTGTAAGGTTGACTTTTTTCTGAGTGCCGTAGCCGACGACGATGAGTTCGTCGAGGTTTTCGGCAGTGGGAGAGAGGCGTACGGCAGCGTTATTGCGCAAGCTGCCAACGGTAGTAGTAACAGGCAGATAGCCGACGTAAGAGATTTCGACTTTCTGGTCGGGTTTGAGAGATGAGGGAAGGGTGAATTTGCCGTCGATGTCGGTAGGCACAGAGATGTTAGTACCGATAACTTTGACGGAAGCGCTGATGATGGGCTCGCCGTTTTCGTCGAGGACGGTGCCAGAAAGAGTAGAGGCACCAGCATCATTTCTCACTTGCTGCGCTTCGGCTGGAGCGGGGAGCGCGTAAGCAGCCCAAGCGCCCGGTCCGAGCATCAGCCCCATAGCCAAACACAGTTTAGCCAATGAGTTGGATAGATCAGTTTTTTTCATTGAAGTTGGTTGTTTTTTTGGTATATAACCCGGTTTAGGTTTGTGTACGTTAGTTGTTCTTATTTTGATTTGATGGTATCGCAAATGTAAACATAAATTTTGAAATCATATTCAATTTTTAATAAAAATTTTTGAAGAGGGCTATGAAAATTTTGTAACAGGGTTGTAATGGGTTGGGGGACAGCAAAAAAATAACGGCCACGCTTTTAAACGTGGCCGCAGAGAGGCTATGGGAGGTGTGGGTTTATTCGCAGGAAAGGACAGAGCCGGCGGAATGGGCAGTGACAGAGGGCGCGAGCTGACTCTGGACAGTGGCGATGCCGGAAGTGAAGGTGCCGGCAAGAGAGGCTGTCATGTCGATGGTAATCTGATATGTGCCTTTGGGGAGGAAGTCGATGAAGAGGTTGGTCGAGCTGTTTTCGTTCTCGCGGTAGAAGCCTGCGCCTGCGCTCCAGGTCCATCCGGGGAGCTGGTCGACAGGCTCGAAGGCTGCGGGGCGACCGTCGATGACTGTGACATAGCTGAGGTCGCGGGTGGTCTTGATGGTCAGAAGTATGCGGACCTGCTCGCCGAGGCGGACGCGGTCGACATACTGCCAACGGCCGTCGCGGAAGGCAGTGATGCGCTTTTCGACGGAAATGTCGTCGGAAGGAGCGGCCTTGACTTCGGCGGAAGCGGCGGTGTAGCGCGAGATGACTGCACCGTAGGCCGGACCGGCGGTGTTGACGCGAGTGACGGAGAGGAGCTTGCCGACGGCGTCGGCGGGGAGGTCGGCGACGATGTGGCCGGTGGCGAATTCGGCATTGTCGACGCTTAGGGGAGCAGAGCCGACAGTGACGACGGAGCGCGAGTCGGACGATGCGAGCCATTCACTGCCACAGGCCGTGAAAGCGGCTATGAGGCGTGTGGGGTCGCAAGAGGCGAGGTCGGTGGAGGTCTGCTGTCGGAGCGTCAGCCTCTGGCGCATGCCGTCGACGAGCGGAGAGCGGGGTGTGATGCGCGCGAAGGCGAAAATCAGGTCGGCGTAGTCGTTGATGCTGCTGACAGAGGGGAAAGAGACACCGCGCGACTTGGAGGGAACGGCAAACTGGGCGAGTGAGCCCATGATCTGCCGGGCGACGGAGGGATAGCCGCCGAGGAAGAGAATCTGAGCGTCGACGGCTTTTTCGGAGGTCGAAGAGGACTTCCAACGGCGGACGATGTCGAGCTTGGTGGCTTCGGCAATCTGACGGCCGCGCAGACCGGGCTTGATGTCGGGGAAGAGGGAGAGGATGTAGGTAAATTGTCGGTCGTTGGTCTGATCGGGCGCGAACTGAGTCTCAAGGTAGGCCACGGCGCGGCGAACCATGTCGGGGATGTCTTTGTCGGCGGGCAGGTAGCCGATGGCGTTGAGGCGCCCGAGGGTTGTCAGGACTGAAACCGTGGCCCAGGGCGATGATTCGGGACGCCATGAACCCCATGACCATCCGCCGTCGGGCTGCTGAAGCTTGCGGAGGGTGGAGAGTGATGTTTGGAGTGATTTTTTAGTCTCTTTTTTGTCGAAAAGCAGGGCAAGGCGGCCCATGCGGTGAGAGTCGGAAGCAGCGGCCTGAACCCAGGGTGTCTCGGCGAGAACAGCGGCCTTGAGGCGGTCGTTTTGGCTGAGACGTGAGGTCAGTGCGCCGGAGTCTGGGTTGTCGGCCCATTGGCGGAGGACTTCGGCGAGCATCGGGTAGCGGTTGAGCATGCCTGCGGCTGTGGCTGCGCCGAAGAGTTGACGCGCGGCCTCGGGGGCAGTCGAGGACGGGTTGACGGCGAGGCCGGGGAGCTCGCGGATTACGTTCCACGCGGGGTTGGATGTGTAGTCGAAGGTCGACTGCATGTCGCGGCCATCTGCAATCTTCATTTCATAGGAGGTTTCGCCGGGGTTGAGGTAGAAGGCGTCGCTTTCGATGACGGCTGACGTGGCCGGCTCGACGGGGATGTAGGCCTGTTCGCCGTCGGTAAATTCGCCGAGGGTTGAGCGGACGCGGTAGCCGATGAGCGAGGCGTCGGCCGGAGCGGCGACTTCGATGGCTATCATGGCTGAAGCTCCGGCGGCGAT
>JAGAOW010000009.1 GCA_017889945.1 Muribaculaceae bacterium | reverse complement strand
GTAGAGGGTCTTGCGGCCTGCGGCGGCGACTTCGAGAGCGATGTCGAGAGCGCGGTCGGTTTTGGGGATTTCGCGGCGCGCGTGGAGCAGACAGATTGTGCGCTCACGCCAGAGATTCTTGTAGAGATTGACTACTTTGCCGATTTCTTCGAAAAGTTGCTTAGAGCTAAGAAAGATGTTTTTCATTGTTTCCCGGATTTTTAAATTAGTGAATGTTTGCGGCAAAGTTAAGACCGGGGATGAGCAACATTCTCGCACAGCAAAGTTAATAAAACGGAAAAGAGGCAATTTTCAGGGAGCATGGGCTATCGCCGGTCGCAACAGCGCACGCTCCGCAGCTTGTTGCGGGAGAGGAGTAGAGCGCTGATTCCCCCAGCTTCGCAGTTGTAAAAGACATCGCGCGTCCCGCGCTTAACGGCAGGCTGAGTAAGGAAGGACGAGTCAGACGGGTTGGACGGCATACCAACTGATTGGCGGACGGGTCAGACGGCAGGGTGAGAGCTAATCGGAGGCCGGTTCGAAGCGAGGATTAAACGGGATTAAACGGGATTAAACGAGATTGAATCGGACGGGGTTTAAGAATACGAGGTGGTTTCAGATTTTATTACGGTGGTAATTATTACGGCGGTTACAAAGTTAGGGGTATTTGTTGGATTTGGCAAGTGGCGGGAATAAAAACAAGTGTAGAAAAATCGGTAAGCGCGGGGGCGCTTACCGATAGGGATTTCCGATAGGGAATTATGGGAACTGTCGAGTGGCCGGTGGCCGGACAGTTTATTTGAGGCGCTGAACTTCTTCGAGTTTGGCTTCGTCTTTGAGGTTGTAGTAGACGTTTTCGAGGTAGCGGAGCACGTCGGGGTTCTCGGGATCAATCTTGTATGATTTTTCGAGATATACGGCAGCCTGTTCGAAGAGGGGTTTGATCTGGGCGTTGAAGTATGCGTCGATCTCGGCGGGGTTTGTGGGCGCTTTGTCGTTGACTTCGTAGGCGTCTTCGCAAAGTGATTTGCCGTAGTAGAAGTTGGCGAGAGCTGACTCCGGATCTACTTCAAGGCCTTTCTTGTAAGCTGCTTTTGCTTCGGCGCGTTTGCCATCGTTTTCGTGGATGACACCGAGGATGAGGTAGTAGTCTACGTTGTCGGGGTCGTTGACAATGGCTTCGTTGATGGCCTTGAATGCGTTAGCATAGTCTTTCTTGGAAAGAAGGTCGTTGATGATATAACGGATGTAGTTGGGGTCTTCGGCACCGTAGAGGGGAATTGCTTCTTTGGCGGTTTCGACAATTGTGGTTGTGTCGCCGAGCTGTGTTGCTACATATATTATATTATCGTAGATTTCTTTTGTTGTCTTGCCTCTTGCCTTAGAGTTCTGGAAGCATTTGAGGGCAGCTTCGAGGTCTTCGGCCTGGAAAGCGGCAAGGGCCTGGTTGTAGGCGATTTCAAAAAGGGTGGTGTCGCCGGGAACCTGAATGCCTTTGTAGAGCTGGGGGTTGTCGGACATTTCGAGGAAGATGCCAAATCCTCTGTATGCTCCCTTGTAGTCTTTGAGGTCGTTGAAGAGGGTAATGGCGGTGTTGCTGAAGTCGGTGTAGTGGCCTGCAAGGACGCTGAGGATGTCTTTGGAGTATTTGGTTTTGATTTTGCCCTTAGCGTCGGGAACAGAGTCGAGGGGAAGGGCTTTCATCATGTAGTCATAGCCTTGGAGAAGGTTAGTACCCATGGTTTTGTCGCCGTTGGCGGGAAGTTTGCCGAACTGTTTGAGTCCGAGCAACTGGTCGTATTCGTTGAAGGCGGCTTTGCCGGGGATGTAGTAGGTCTGAGCGAGGTTTTGTGTCTCAGGATTGGTAAATGCCGGTTTCACGATTTCGACAACTTTTGCCAATGTAGCTTTGTTTTTCATGGCACGATCAGCCTCTTTGAGGACTGACTGCTGGGCTAATGCTCCTAATGTGCAGAGAGCGCAAGCGCCTAATAGAATAATTTTTTTCATTGACTATAACGTTAGTTTTGTTAGTTATTTATTTATTCTTCTGTATCGTTGTCATCGGGCTCGTCGTCGTTGTCGCCGAGGGGTTCGTCGACGATTTCGGGGAGTTCTTCGCCTTCGATGACTTCTTCGGTTTCTTCTTCGGGGTCGGCTTCGACGCAGCATACTGAAGCTATAACGTCGTTTCGCTTCTCGAGGTTTAAGAGACGTACGCCCTGAGTGGCACGTCCCATGACACGAATGTCGGCAACGTGGAGTCGGAGCGTGATGCCTGATTTGTTGATGATGACAAGGTCGGTGTCGTCGTTGACGCTCTTGAAGCCTACGAGTCGGCCTGTCTTGTCGGTAATGTTCATAGTCTTGACGCCTTTGCCGCCACGGTTAGTGATGCGGTACCCGTCGAGGAGCGAGCGTTTGCCGAAGCCTTCCTGTGAGATGACCATGACGTTGTCGGTGCTGTCCTGAGACATGGATATGAGTCCGATGACTTCGTCGTCGTTGTCGTCGAGTTTCATGCCGCGGACGCCTGTAGATACACGACCCATGGCGCGAAGCAGGTTTTCGTGGAAGCGGATGGCTCGGCCGTTGCGGTTGGCGAGAAGGATTTCGGAGTTGCCGTCGGTCAGTTCGACACCGATGAGGTTGTCGTCGTCGCGAAGGATGATTGCTTTCTTGCCTTTGGCGAGGACGCGGGCATATTCGGCAAGTGATGTTTTTTTGACGATGCCTTTCTTAGTAGCGAAGACGAGATAGTGAGAGCCTGTGAATTCGGGGTCGTCGAGCTGCTTGCAGCGGATGAATGCGTTGACCTGGTCGCCGGCCTCGATGTTGAGGAGGTTCTGGAGCGCACGGCCTTTGCTGTTTTTGGCACCTTCGGGCAACTCGTAGACTTTGAGTTTGTAGACGAGGCCGCGGTCGGTAAAGAAGAGCATGGTGTTGTGCATCGAAGCGGGATAGATGTGCTCGATGAAGTCGCTGTCGCGGGTGTTGCTGCCTTTAGCGCCTACGCCGCCGCGGTTCTGGGCGCGGAATTCGCTCAGGGGAGTGCGCTTGATGTAGCCGAGGTGAGAGATTGTGATGATCATCTCGTCGTCGGCATAGAAGTCTTCGGCGTTGAAATCGCCGGCGGTGTAGTCTATGTCGGTGCGGCGCTCGTCGCCGTATTTCTCACGAATTTCGATGAGCTCGTCGCGAATCACGTTGCGGCAAACTTCGGGGTCGTTGAGGATGGACTCGAGGAAGGCGATTTCTTCTTCAATCGCGCGGTAGTCGTCTTCGAGCTTGTGCTGCTCGAGGGCGGTAAGGTTGCGGAGACGCATCTCGACGATGGCCTGAGTCTGGGCCTCTGAGAGTCCGAAGCGCTCGGAGAGGCGGTTGCGTGCTTCTTCGGTGTCGCCTGAGGAGCGGATGATGGCGATGACTTCGTCGATGTTCTTGGAGGCGATGATGAGACCTTCGAGGATGTGGGCGCGTTCCTGAGCTTTGCCGAGGAGGAAGCGCGAACGGCGTGTGACGACGTCGTGGCGATGGTCGACAAAGGCTTTGATGAGCTCTTTGATGTTGAGCGTCTTGGGACGGCCGTTGACCAGAGCGACGTTGTTGACGCTGAACGAGGCCTGCATCTGGGTCATCTTGTAGAGCTTGTTGAGGATGACATTGGCGTTGGCATCGGATTTGAGTTTGATGACAATGCGCATGCCTTTATAGTCTGATTCGTCGTTGATGTCGGCAATGCCGTCGAGTTTCTTTTCGTTGACGAGGTCAGCTATATATTTAATGAGTTCGGCTTTGTTGACGCCGTAGGGGATTTCGTGGACGATGATGGAGTCGTGGTTGGCTTCGCTTTCGATTTCGGCTTTGGCGCGGATGACGATACGTCCGCGGCCTGTCTCGTAGGCTTCTTTGACTCCGTTGTAGCCGTAGATTGTGCCGCCGGTGGGGAAGTCGGGGGCAGTGATATATTTCATCAGCTCGGGAACAGTGATTTCGGGGTTCTCGAGGACGGCAATCGAAGCGTTGATGGCTTCGGTCATGTTGTGGGGCGGCATGTTTGTCGCCATGCCGACAGCGATGCCGGCGGCGCCGTTGACCAGAAGGTTGGGGAAGCGGGTGGGGAGGACTACGGGTTCTTGCTTGGAGTTGTCGTAGTTGGGCTGGAAGTCGACTGTGTCGCTGTTGATGTCGGCGAGCATTTCTTCGCCGATTTTAGAGAGGCGTACTTCGGTGTAACGCATAGCGGCAGGGGAGTCGCCGTCGACAGAGCCGAAGTTGCCGTGACCGTCGACGAGGGTGTATCGGAGCGACCAGTCCTGAGCCATGCGGACGACAGTGCCGTAGATCGACGAGTCGCCGTGGGGATGGTATTTACCCATGACTTCGCCGACGCAGTTGGCAGATTTCTTATGGGGTTTATCGCTTGTGTTGCCCATTTCGTTCATGCCGAACAGCACACGTCGGTGTACAGGTTTCATGCCGTCGCGAACATCGGGCAAAGCTCTCGACACAATTACCGACATTGAGTAGTCGATATATGCCGATTTCATTTCGTTTTCGATGTTAATCTTAAAAATACGATCTTCTTCTAACATGTTTATATTCAGTCTATCAATATGTTAGCCCAACAGATGGGGCAAGGGCCGCATATATGCCCGCGGCATGGCAAATTATTGTACAAAGGTAATCATTTTTTTATTAGAATCTAAGTGAATTTGTGTATTTTTTCGCGTGAGACATTGCCGAAATGTGAAATTTTTGAAAACGCGGGATAAAAGCGGTAGCCTGATTTGTAAGGAAGAAAATATTTCGTATTTTTGCATTTGCCATCAAAAATGACATAGGCCAAAATTCTAAAGATAGAATGGAATATTACAGCACAAAGCGGCAATCGCCAATAGTAGGACTGAGAGATGCGGTAATCGACTGCATGCCGTCGGACGGCGGTCTCTATATGCCCGAGGCGCTGCCGGTAATACCCAAAGCATTTATCAACAACATGCCCGACATGAATCTTCGAGAAATCGCCTATGTGACGACCAATATGTTTTTAGGCTCGGATGTGGATTCGGCGACGCTGAAAAAGATAGTCGACGAGTCGATGAATTTTGAAGTTCCGCTGGTCAGGCTGTCGGACAGGCGATATGCGCTCGAACTGTTCCACGGACCGACGATGGCGTTCAAGGATTTCGGCGCGATGTTTATGTCGCGGTTGGTGCAGTCGTTCAATCCTCACGACGGCACGAAGCTCAATGTGCTTGTGGCCACGACTGGCAACACAGGCGCGGCCGTGGCGAAAGGCTTCAGCGAAGCGCCCGACGTCAATGTGTTTGTGCTTTATCCTCAGAATCACAGGCTGCCGGATATGTATCCGCGCCTGATCGATGTGGGCAGCAATGTCCATGCGGTCGAGGTCGGAGGAAGCATCGACGACTGCAAGGCGATGGTTTCGGCTGCTTTTGCCGATGCGGCTCTGCGCGAGAAGCTGCTGCTGACGTCGGCCAATTCGGTCAACTTTGCGCGTTTGATGCCTCAACTGGCGCTGTTTTTCTATGCCTACGCCCAGCTGATGTCGGCAGGCGCTGATGCGTCGGCCGCTGATATCGCTTTGCCGTCGGGCAATCTCGGAATGCTGACGGCGGGCTTATTAGCGCGGCGCGCGGGGCTGACATGCGGCCGTCTGATTGCGGCCTGCAATGCCAACAACACGTTTGATGTGCTGATGAAGACCGGGCGGCTTGTGAAGCGTCCGACAGTCAGCACCTTGGCGCGATTTATGGATATGTCCATGCCGTCGAATCTGCCGCGACTGATGAACCTCTGCGACGGCGATACAAGCCGCCTGCGCGGAGAGGTAGACTCGGCAAGTGTGAGCGATCAGCTTATCGAACAGACGATAAGCCGCACCTACGAAATGACCGGTTATCAGACCGAGCCTCATGCGGCCGTAGGGCTTGCGGCTCTCGACATGCGGAGCGACGCAGAGCGCCCGGGTGTGGTTTTCGCTACGGCTCATCCGGCGCTGTCGAGGCGGACTGTAGAGCGGCTGACCGGCTGCAGTGTCGCCGGGGCTAAAACGGCCGAGAAAGCGACAAGCGCGCCGACAGGCAAGGCGGTGAAGCTGCCGGCGACTTATCCTGCACTAAGAAAATACTTACTTGCAAATCAATAGAATATAAACACTTAAAACAATTTGAACTATGTCAAGTATCCGTAGATTTAAAAAAGAAATACGCTATGCATGCGGCGATATGGCTTATGAACTGATGATCGCTTCGCATGCCGTGAAAGGCTTCGACAGCGAGAAAACGCCCGAAATCGTAGGCGAAATCGCATCGCTTCAGGTCGACGCGCTTTCGAAGTGCTCGTTTGCTTTTGACAAATCTGAATCTGATTTTGAAAACCGCAAGGCTTACAACGAAGCCCGTCACAAATATACAGTCGCCGCTTTCGCCAAGCTCCACGAAGAAGTGGCAAGCCGCATGCAGGCAATCGTCGACAAGATGAATGCCGCCATGCCTCAGGAAATCAAAGACGCTGCCAAGAAAAAGGCGTAAACAGCTGTGAGAAAGATTGCGTCGCTGCTGCTCCGCATGGCGGGGTGGACAGTCGAGGTTTCTGTGCCGGATTATCCGAAATGTATAATCTGCGTCGCTCCGCACACGAGTAACTGGGATTTCATCCTGGCCGAACTTGCCTACACTTCGGTGGGCCGCAAAGCCGGTTTTCTGATGAAAGAGGCATGGTTTTTCTGGCCGTTGGGCTGCCTGTTCAGGGCTATCGGCGGCATCGCCGTGCCCAAAGTGCGCGGTTCGCAGCTTTCGGAACTGATAATCGAGAAGTTCAGAAAGTCGGCGCGGATGCAGCTGGCCATCACGCCCGAAGGAACACGCAGCCGTGTGTCGCAATGGCGCACCGGTTTTCTCCACATAGCCTACGAAGCGCAAGTGCCGATAGTTCTCGGCGCAATCGACGCATCGACACGCCGCATCTCAATCGTAAAAGAATTTGAGCCGAGCGGCGACATCGAGGCCGATATGCGCGCGATCAAGGCTTATTACAAGCCTTTTACAGGAATTAAACCCCAAAAATTCACGACCGAATGAAGATAGCAGTTCTGCCTCTGGATATTGTCGCAGGCGACAAAAAGGCAAATCTTGACGCGTTTGCGGCAGGCATGGATAGGCTCGCGACCGACACCGACTTAGTGGTGCTTCCCGAGCTGTTCTCGACCGGATTTACGTCTGACCGTGAGCGCATGGCCGAGTTGGCCGAGAGCAACGGGGGCGACACCATGGCTATGGTCGGCGAAATGGCACGGCGGCGAAACATGGCTGTCTGCGGCAGTTTTCTCGCCCGGACCGCCGGCCGGATTTACAACCGTGCGTTTTTTGTCGAGCCGTCGGGTGATGAGACATACTACGACAAGCGCCATCTGTTTTCGATGAGCTCTGAGTCGAAAATTCTGACGGCCGGCGACAGCATGCCGCCGATTGTGCGCTTCAGAGGCTGGAACATAGCCCTCGCAGTCTGCTATGACCTGAGATTTCCGGTGTGGTGTCGCTCGCAGCAATGCAGCTATGATCTGCTTGTGGTGGTCGCCAACTGGCCCAATTCGCGCAGCTATGCGTGGGTTCATCTGCTTAAAGCGCGGGCAATCGAAAATCAGGCCTATGTGGTCGGTGCAAACCGCACGGGCGAGGATAAATTCGGCGACTACAGCGGCATGACCGTGGCTGTCGACTTCTGCGGCAAGGAAATTGCAGCGGCTGAGGGAGAGCGCGCGATGTATGCAGAACTTGATAAAAATGCGCTCGAGCGCTGGCGCAGCGATTTCCCGGTATGGCGCGACGCTGACTGCTTCGATATCAGGCTGTAGCGGAAAATAATGCCTAAAGAGGTTCGTCAACGTGCCTCGTTAAATTTTTTTAGAATTATATTTTAATTATCGATGGAATTGTCTTAACTTTGCAAAGTTGCAGCCGCGAGACGATATTGACTGCATCTCATAACTAATATTTGAAAAATAATTATATTCTTAATAACTAAATAATTATAATTTAATGAAAAGAGTTTATACCTTCGGTGACGGTAAGGCAGAAGGCAATGCTGAGATGAGAAATCTTCTCGGTGGCAAAGGCGCCAACCTCGCTGAAATGAACCTTTTGGGCATGCCTGTGCCTCCCGGTTTCACTATTACTACTGAAGTCTGCACAGAGTACACCCAGTATGGAAAAGACGAAGTCGTCAAACGCATCAAAGAAGATGTAGAAAAAGCAATAGCCCATGTCGAAGCTTTGACAGGCAAAAAATTTGACGATCCTACAAATCCGCTTCTTGTTTCAGTTCGTTCGGGAGCTCGCGCATCTATGCCCGGCATGATGGACACCGTCCTCAACCTCGGTATGAATGACGCCACTGTCGAATCTCTCGCTCAGAAGAGCGGCAATCCCCGCTTTGCATGGGACAGCTACCGCCGCTTCGTGCAGATGTACGGCGACGTCGTTCTCGGCATGAAACCCAAGAGCAAGACAGATATCGACCCGTTTGAAGAAATCATGGACAAGGTTAAAGAACAGAAAGGCATCAAACTCGACACCGAGCTTAATGTCGACGACCTCAAAAACCTCGTCAAACTCTTCAAAGGCGCAGTCAAAGAATTTACTGGCAAAGATTTCCCCAACAGCGCTTGGGAACAGCTCTGGGGCGGCATCTGCGCTGTGTTTGACAGCTGGATGAACGAACGCGCCATCATCTATCGCCGCATGAACCAGATCCCCGAAGAGTGGGGCACAGCCGTCAACGTTCAGGCTATGGTCTACGGCAACATGGGCGACAATTCGGCAACAGGTGTAGCATTCAGCCGCGACGCCGCTACCGGCGAAAACATCTTCAACGGCGAATACCTCATCAACGCTCAGGGCGAAGATGTCGTTGCCGGCATCCGCACACCTCAGCAGATCACAATCGAAGGCTCTCGCCGCTGGGCAGCCCTCCAGGGCATCAGCGAAGAAGAGCGTGTTTCGAAATATCCTTCACTCGAAGAGTCTATGCCCGTCTGCGCTCAGGAACTCTTCGCTATCGCTGCTCGTCTTGAAGACTACTACAAAGACATGCAGGACATGGAGTTCACTATCCAGGACGGCAAGCTCTGGATGCTCCAGACCCGTAACGGCAAACGTACAGGTGCGGCTATGGTCAAGATTGCTATGGACCTCCTCCGCAACGGCGACATCGACGAAAAGACCGCCCTTATGCGCATGGAGCCCCAGAAACTCGACGAACTTCTCCACCCCGTATTCGACAAGAGCGCTCTCAAACGCGCCACTGTCGTAGCCAAAGGTCTTCCCGCATCTCCCGGTGCAGCTGCAGGTCAGGTTGTATTCTCGGCCGACGAAGCAGAAGCATGGGCTGAAAAGAAACGCAAAGTCGTTCTCGTCCGCATCGAGACTTCTCCCGAAGACCTCCGTGGTATGGCTGTTGCTCAGGGCATCCTCACAATGCGTGGCGGTATGACATCTCACGCAGCTGTCGTTGCCCGCGGCATGGGTAAATGCTGCGTTTCAGGTGCAGGCGAAATCAAAGTCGACTACAAAGAAAAAACCGTCGAAATGGGCGGCAAAGTATATCACGAAGGCGACTGGATTTCACTCAACGGTTCGACCGGCGAAGTTTACGACGGTCAGGTTCCCACAACCGAACCCGAACTCGGCGGCGACTTCGGCGCTATCATGAACCTCGCTGCAAAATACACCAAGACACTCGTCCGCACCAACGCCGACTCGCCCCGCGACGCTAAACAGGCCCGCAACTTCGGCGCTCAGGGCATCGGTCTATGCCGCACCGAACACATGTTCTTCGAAGGCGACCGCATCAAATCGGTACGCGAAATGATCCTCGCTTCCGACGAAGAAGGCCGTCGTGTGGCTCTCGCCAAACTTCTTCCCATGCAGCGCGGCGACTTCGAAGGCATCTTCGAAGCTATGGACGGTTTCGGCGTGACAATCCGTCTGCTCGACCCGCCTCTGCACGAATTCGTACCCCATCAGACAGCAACCCAGAAAGAACTCGCCGACGAAATGGGCATCTCGCTCGCAGAAGTCAAAGCCAAAGTCGACAGCCTCGAGGAATTCAACCCGATGCTTGGCCACCGCGGTTGCCGTCTGGGCATCACATATCCCGAAATTACAGAGATGCAGACCCGTGCCATCATCGAGGCAGCTCTCGCTTGCAAAGCCCGTGGCATCGACGTTCATCCCGAAATCATGATACCTCTTGTCGGTTCGCTCAAAGAAATCCAGCACCAGGCAAACGTCATCAACGAAACTGCTGCGAAAGTATTCGACGAACAGGGTCGCTCGATACCTTACCTCGTAGGTACGATGATTGAAGTTCCCCGCGCAGCTCTGACTGCCAACGAAATCGCTACAGTCGCCGACTTCTTCTCGTTCGGTACAAACGACCTTACCCAGATGACATTCGGCTTCTCTCGCGACGACGCTCCCAAGTTCCTCAAATTCTACAAGGAACACGGCATCATCAAGACCGATCCCTTCGAAGTCCTCGACCAGGAAGGCGTAGGCCAGCTCGTCAGAATGGGCGTTCAGAAAGGCCGCAGCGTCAAACCCGAGCTCAAAGTCGGTATTTGCGGCGAACATGGCGGCGAACCTTCGTCAGTCAAGTTCTGCGCAAAACTCGGCATGAACTACGTCAGCTGCTCACCCTTCCGTGTGCCCATCGCCCGCGTAGCTGCGGCGCAGGCTGCTATTGAAGAATAATCAGACAAAGTCTGAAAATAATATGGCGGCAATGATGCGATAAGTGTCATTGCCGCCTTTATTTTTTGCTCTTCGGCGACAAATGTGTTAACTTTGTCGGAGATGTCTGACACTTTCAAAACCATAACAGCTCCGGCCGAAGGAATTTACAAAGAAAAGATGAGTAAATTCCTCGCTTTCGCCATACCCGTGACTTCGGCAGAAGAAGCCAAAAGCCACATAGCTGCCTATCAGAAAGAATATTACGACGCCCGCCATGTCTGCTGGGCTTATATGCTCGGGGCGGCCCGCACAAACTTTCAGTCAAACGACAACGGCGAGCCTTCGGGAACGGCCGGCAAGCCGATTCTCGGTCAGATCAATTCTTTCGGCCTCACAAATGTGCTCATTATCGTTGTGAGATATTTCGGCGGAATCAAACTTGGCACATCAGGCCTGATTGTCGCCTACCGCGAGGCTGCGCGCGAGGCGATTTCGGCAGCCGAGATAATCGAGTGTCACGAGACCGACGACATCTCATTCACTTTTCCATATCTTGCCATGAACGACGTGATGCGGCTATGCAAATCGTCTGATATTCAGATTATCAGTCAGACTTTCGACAATTCATGCTGCATGACCGTCCGCATTCGCCGCGACCTTGCCGACACGTTGCGACTCCGCCTTGCCGACATCGACGGCGTCACACTCTGACACCGAAATCGCCCATGCTGAAACTATCAATTTGAAGCAATCAAAGAAACTTTAACTAATTTTATTTGCCGCTTACACAATAAATCACTAATTTTGTGTTAGCATGATTAAAACTAAACGCATATTATTGGCTTTAGCTTTGGCTTTCACTCTCGCCGCAGCGCCCTCGGCATATGCCGAAAGCCCTGCCGACGCGCCCGCTGCCGATGTCGAAAACGCGGCGGCCGAGCCCGTGATTAAAGTCTCGGGGCAGCAGGTCGTGATTGACATTCCCGATGAGGCAGATCATCAGATTGTTGTCTACGCCCTGACCGGACAGATTGTGAAATCGCTCGAAGCATCCTATGGTACGACCGTCATAGAGTTGGCGGCCGGCTACTATATCGTCAAAGTCGATCGCACGGCCAAGCGGGTCGTCATCCGTTGATTACCGAAATTCATAGAGATTATATCGCCCTGTAAATAGGGAATACTACAACCTTAACACATTTACAAATTGATGAACAACAAAACCGTAAAAGCATTTACGGCACTTTCCATGGCAATGATGTTTACATACGCTCCGGCTATCGCGGCATCGGTCAACCAGGATGATGCCGAATATCAGTCATGGCCGGTTTACTCCGGCGAAGACCTCGAATTAGACGTCACTCCCCAAAGAGCCAATTTCAGGCTTTGGGCACCATCGGCCGAAGCTGTCAGGCTGTCGATTTACCCGACCGACCGCAACAGCGCCGCTTCAGAAGTCATTCAGATGAACAAGAGCGACAACGGCACCTGGTTCGTTTCGCTCCCCGGCAACCATTATGGCGAGTTCTACACTTTCTCCATCAAGCATCAAGGCCGCTGGCTCGACGAGACCCCCGGCGTGTGGGCAAAAGCCGTAGGCACTAACGGCCATCGTGCGGCTATCATCGACTTCGCCGCTACCGATCCCGAAGGATGGGCCTACGACCGTGGCCCGAAAACCGACAACATCACTGATGCTGTCATTTACGAGATGCACCATCGCGACTTCAGCGTCGACCACTCGTCAGGCATTGTCAACAAAGGCAAATTCCTCGCCCTTACCGAGCAGGGCACACACAATACTACAGGCGAAGCCACAGGCATCGACCACCTCAAAGAACTTGGAGTCACTCACGTCCACATCCTTCCGTCCTACGACTATAACTCTGTCGACGAGGCCAATCTGCCTGCCAACCAATACAACTGGGGCTATGACCCTTACAACTATAACGCTCCCGAAGGCTCATACTCAACCAATCCCTCTGACCCCGAAGCCCGCGTCAGAGAGATGAAAGAGATGATCAAATCCTTACACGATGCCGGCATAGGCGTCATCATGGATGTCGTCTACAACCACACTGCCGACAACGACAAGAGCAATTTTTCGCTGACCGCTCCCGGCTACTACTATCGCCACCGTCCCGACGGCTCATACAGTGACGCCTCCGCTTGCGGCAACGAGACCGCTTCCGAGCGTCGTCAGATGTCCGATTTCATCGTCAACTCCGTGAAATACTGGGCAAAAGAATACCACATCGACGGCTTCCGCTTCGACCTTATGGCCATCCACGACATTGAGACTATGGATCGCGTGGCCGAAGAACTCAAAAAAATCAATCTCTCGATTTTCGTTTACGGCGAAGGCTGGACTGCCGGCGATTCGCCCCTGCCTGCTTCACAGAGAGCGTTGAAAGAGAACGTTTCCAAGATGGATGGCATCGCTGTCTTCTCCGATGACATACGCGACGCCATCAAAGGCCATTACAGCCGTGAAGAAGACCGCGGTTTCGCCACAGGCAAGCCCGGCAACGAGGAGACTGTCAAGATTGGCATTGTCGCCTCCACCGCACATCCACAGGTCGACTACTCCAAGGGCAACAACTCCAAGTTTGCCTACGCATCCGCTCCGACTCAGATTATAAACTATGTGTCATGCCACGACGACCTCACTCTGACCGACAAGCTCGCCAAATCGATGCCCGCTTCGACCGAAGCCGAGCGACAGCGCGCCGCCCGACTTGCACAGACCATCGTCTTCACATCTCAAGGCACACCCTTCATGTTTGCCGGCGAAGAAGTGTTCCGCGACAAAAAAGGCGTTCACAATTCCTACAAGTCGCCCGACTCGATCAACGCTATCGACTGGTCGCTCAAGCATGACAATGCCGAACAATACGAATACTACCGTCAGCTTATAAAGCTCCGCAAGTCGCATCCCGCCTTCCGCATGACGACAGCCGATGACATTGCCCGTTATCTCGTTTTCGACAAAGTCGACCGCGACAACCTCATTTCTTACTCCCTACGCGACCATGCCAACGGCGACGAGTGGAAAGAAATCAAACTGGTGTTCAACGGCAATGCCGAACCCGTTGAGGTCAAGATACCCAAAGGCGACTGGATAGTCATCGCCGAGGACGGCAAACTCAACGCCGACGGACTTCACGCAGCCAAAGGCGGAAAAATGACCGTTGCCCCCGTAAGCGCCCTGATTTTAGCTCGAAAATAAAGCGGCT
>JAGAOW010000141.1 GCA_017889945.1 Muribaculaceae bacterium | reverse complement strand
TCAGGTGAGCCAGTGTCAGTCTTGCCCTTACCGTACTTCTCGAAGATCTGTACTTTTTCTTCAGAATTTAAATGCATTCTTAGAGATGTTAAGTGGTTAATAAATAGATTTGCGGGTGCAAAGTTAATGAATTATATCCAAAAATTGAAATATAATTTTAATTATTATGAAATGGAATGGCTTGCGGTCTTAAATTCAGACTGTTATTCCATTGCTTTGCTTTCTTTGATGGGGTTGCGGAACATGATTTTGTGGTCGACATATTCCTGAGCGGCAATCAAAGTGGGTTTGGGAAGTTTTTCGTAATAGCGTGAGATTTCAATCTGCTCGCGGTTTTCCGAGATTTCTTCGAGGTTGTCGTTGAGAGATGCAAACTCCTGAAGTTTCTTTTCGAGGTCGTGTTTCATCTCGCTTGCAATCTGGTTGGCGCGTTTAGCAATTATGCAGACGGTTTCATAGACGTTGCCGGTGTCTTCGGAGAGTTTAATCATGTCGCGTGTGACAGTATTAAGAGGGGCATTGCTTTTCTTGTAGTCCATGATTGTGTTGTTGGTTTTCGTTGTTTGCTATATTGTCGTTTTTATTATCTTGGTGAGGGTCAGTCCTTGACGTGCTTCGAGGCGATTTTGAAGATGTTTTCAGCTTCGCTGCGGTTGGGGCTGTCGGGATAGTTGTTGATAAACGAATAATATTCGTCGATAACCTCGCGGAAACGGTCGACCTTTCGCTCGTCGACGCTGAGGTCAGCTTCCTGAAAACGAGCTTTGAGGATGAGCATTTCGAGGTCTTCTTTGTATTTCGAGTAGGGGTAGTCTTTGATGGCGTTGCGAGCCACGATGACTGCGCTCTCGTAGTTGTTGCCCATGTATGTGCCGAGATTGTAATAGAGCTGGGCGTTCTGAAGCTGTTTGAGAGTCAGTTTGTCCTGAAGCTCGAAAATGGCGTTTTGAGCGATAGAGACTTTGTCGCTGCGTGGGAAGTAGTCGAGGAAAACCTGAAGTTCTTCAATCGCTTTGATTGTGTCGGTCTGGTCGAGCTGGGCCTCGGGGCTGTCGAGATAGTAGCCGTAGCCGCAGTAGAAGCGTGCAAGCTCGGCGTATTTGCCTTTGGGATAGCGGTTATAGTAGGTGCGGAAATATGTGCCCGCTGTCTCGTAGTCTTTGTTTTCATAGTTGCTCATCGCAAGGAGATAGAGCGACTCCTCTGCTTTTTCCTGTCCTTTGAACACTGTGATACAGTCTTCGAGGAGGGTAGCTGCCTGAACATATTTTTTCTGCTCGAATGCGCGCTTTGCGTAGTCGAATTTATAGTTATAGTCGGCACTCTTCTGAACACGGATGTATTCGCCGCAGGACGAGATTGTTACGGCTATGAACAGAAGGGCTAATATCTTATATAAGTATTTGCGCATGTGCGTGTAGATAATTTTACAATGTGCAAAGTTATAAAAAATTCGGCTACAATGTGTAAGGCGCGATTGATTTTTGTTTACGGACAGGGCTAATTTAACTTTCCTTATGGTATTTTTAGGAGACGTTTCGACATATATAGATACAAGGCGGCTAGATACAAGGCGGCGCGCCGGATAGTTCGACGCGCCGCTGAATATTTTTAGAGCATTTATTGCTGATGGGCCGGTCTCAAGAGGTCGTTGACGGTCTTGACGGGGTTGAAGGTCGAAGCGGGGACTTCAACAAAGACTGTCGACCAATCGCTCATCGCACCGTTCCACAGTCCCGGAAGTTCGAGGGCTTTGAGTTCGCGGCCTGCAAAAGATTTCGATGAAATGAAGCCTGTGTCGGCGTCGACGTAGTCGGGCAGATTGAAGCGGCTGCCGTCGGGACGCTTGATGTAGCATACGAGGTCGACGGGGTTGAAGTGGGTTGCGCTCTTCATCATCGCCATCGCCTCCTCTGATGCGGGGTCAATCTGGGTCGACTCGAGAATTTGCGGAGACGCCGAACCGTCGGGGTTATAGGCGATAAACGGGCCGCCACCGGGCTCTCCTTCGTTGCGGACCATGCCGCAGACGCGGAGCGGGCGGTTGAGTTTAGCCTTGATATACGAGGCGAGGGCTTCGCCCGAGAGTGTGTCGAGCCGGCTGTCGGCGATAGACAGTGAGTCGCGGAGGAAGGACTTCATCGACTCG
>JAGAOW010000140.1 GCA_017889945.1 Muribaculaceae bacterium | reverse complement strand
TTCTCAATTATGGCATCAGCAAATAATCCTCTCGAGCAGCCGTTTGACTCGACTGTCCACCAGACCGTTCCCTTTTCGCAGATAAACAATTCGATGTGGATGCCGGCGATAGACCGCGGCATCGCTTTGGCAAACCGGGAAATTGACGATATTGTCAACAATCCCGAAACCCCGACTTTCGACAATACCGTCAAGGCTCTCGAACGCACCGGTGCCGACCTCAACCGTGTGCTCAACGTCTTCTATCCTCTGCTTTCGGCCGATTCTGACGACGAAATGATGGAGATCAGTTTGACCGCTTCGCAGAAACTCAGCGACTATTCGACCGCTATCACGCTCAACGAAGGTCTTTGGCAGCGCATCAAGCAGGTCTATGACAACCGCGACAATCTCAAACTCGACGCCGAAGACAAAATGCTGCTTCAACGCACATATGATTCTTTCGCTCTTTCGGGCGCTAACCTTGTCGGCGAAGACCGCGAGACCTATCGCCGTCTGAATGCCGAATTGTCGGAACTGACCACTGCTTTCGGTCAGAATGTGCTCAAAGAACTCAACACCTACGAGATTTATCTCAGTGCCGACGACCTTGCCGGCCTTCCTGAAAGTTCGGTCACTGCAGCTGCCGAGGCCGCCAAAGCCAAAGGTCGCGAGGGAAGCTATCTCTTTACGCTCGACCAGCCTGTCTATATGGCGTTTATGAAATACTCCGACCGCCGTGATCTGCGCGAGAAGATGTATAAGCTCTACTCCTCGCGCAACACCTCGGGCCAGTACAGCAACATCGACAATATCAAGCGAATCTCGCAGTTGAGACTCGAAATCGCCCGCTTGCTCGGCTGCAAGACTTATGCCGATCATTCTCTGCAGCGCACTATGGCCGAGAACCCCGCGGCAGTCTATGATTTGCTCGACCGTCTGCGCGACGCCTATCGTCCGGCCCTCAAGCGCGAGATGGACGAGCTGACCGACTTTGCCACTCGTCTCGAAGGTCATGCTGTCGACCTCAAACCGTGGGACTATTCTTATTACTCCAACAAACTCAAATCTGAAAAATACAGTTTCGATGAGGAGGCTATGCGTCCTTATTTCGAACTCAACAATGTTATTTCAGGCGTGTTCGGCCTTGCTACTAAACTCTATGGCCTTCAGTTCAAGGAGAACCCCGACATCGAAGTCTACCATCCCAATGTCAAGGCTTTCGAGGTCAGCGACAGCGACGGACGATATATCGGCGTGATATATACCGACTTCTTCCCGCGCGCTTCTAAGCGCCCCGGTGCGTGGATGACAGGCTTCAAAGACCAGTTCATCACTCCGGCCGGCGAGAATTCGCGTCCTCATGTGACGATTGTCATGAACTTTACCAAGCCCACGGCCGACAAGCCTTCACTGCTCACACCCTACGAGGTTGAAACCTTCCTCCACGAATTCGGTCACGCGCTCCACGGCCTGCTCGCCGACACAAAGTATGCCTCACTCAGCGGAACTGCCGTCTATCGCGACTTTGTCGAACTCCCCTCGCAGTTCAACGAAAACTATCTTACAGAGAAAGAGTTTCTCGACGGATTTGCGCGCCACTATCAGACCGGCGAACCTATCCCGGCCGAATTGGTCGAGCGTCTGATTGCGGCTTCTCAGTATGGTGCTGCCTATTCATGCATGCGTCAGCTCAATTTCGGCTATCTCGACATGGCTTGGCACACTATCACAGCTCCGGTTGATGACCCGGTCGAATTCGAGTGCAAGGCCACTGAAAGCGTAGCTATTTTCGCTCCGGTCGACGGAACGATGATTTCGCCGCAGTTCAGCCATATCTTTGCAGGTGGCTATGCCGCAGGTTATTATAGCTACAAATGGGCCGAAGTGCTCGACGCCGATGCCTTTGCCGAGTTCAAGGCCAACGGCATTTTCGACCGCAAGACCGCCGACTCTTTCCGTCGCAACATCCTCACTCGCGGCGGAACGGAAAATCCGGCTGAACTCTACCGCCGTTTCCGCGGTCAAGACCCCACTATTGACGCCCTCCTTATCCGTGACGGCATCAAGACTCCCGAAGAACTCAAAATCGCACCTGTCAAAAAAGACTGATTTCATGTCTTCCGCAACTGCGTCAGCGATATTTCGGAGCGAACCGCAGGCTTACATGCGCCGTATGGCATTGCTGTGGCTCTCGCGGTGTTGGCTGTTTTTGCTCATCCCCTTTATTGCTGTCGCTGTCTGGAGCATATACGATGTCAGGGCGCTGGTTGTCGGGCTGATGATGCTCTTCATCGTCTACCCGATGGCTTTGTCGGTGGTGTGGTTCAACTATTCGCTCTCGCCTCAGAGCCGCCGGGCTGTTGCCGGCAAAGTGCTTGTGTTCGGCGACGACGGCATGGATTTGACTTTTTTGCCCGCCGAAGAAGGTTCGCCGGCCTTGCAGCCGCAGCACATCGCTTGGACAGACATCGTTTCGGTCAGCCGCACGGCCCGAAGTGTCGTGCTGCGTCTCGGCAGTCGGCTCGACGATTTCCTCGAAATTCCCGCCGAAGCGTTTCCCGAAGCGACATGGCAATCGTTCTTCACATATCTGCCTGAAAGTTCCGACGATGTGGATGCTTTCTGATTTTGTCAACTTTGGCATTATTATTGCGTTATTATTTGAAGTATGACAGACAAAGAAATCCGACAATTCAGTGACAATATAGATGTTTTGCTTGGCAAACGCCGTCTTGCCGATGCTTATGAAGCGATCCGTAATGCAGCCCGTTCGGTCTCAGACTGGAAGATAGTCGACCGTGTCGACCATGCGGAACAGAGTTACAGATACATGCTTCGATACCTCGTCGACGGTGTCGCCGACCCTCAGCGCGACAAGGTCTATACCGACCTTGTAAACGAAGCCGCGCTCATCCGCGACATGCTCGTCCGCTCGATTTCGCTTGCCGATATGCCGACGCTCTATTTCAATACGCTCAGATCGGTAGGCTCTCACGGCGACGAGACTCTGCGCGGGCTCTACGACGATTATCTCCGTGCTTGCGACTCCATGTCGCCCTTCAACACCATTTCGCGCGACATCTCCGTCTCGGAAAGCGATCGCCTGCGTGCCGAGATGATCGAACGCGACATCTTCAACCGCATATGGGTCACATTCCCGTTCAGCGTCGACGATGAGACCATCGTCAATGACATGCTTGCCGACGACTCTCTTCCTGTCGCCGCGAGAGCGCTTTTTGTCAGTGCCGTGACTCTCGGCCTGCTCGCCTATTGCGACGACCGTCGCCTGACCGTGCTTACTGAGGCTTACCGTTCGCCCCACACTCAGATTTCGGTCCGTGCGCTGGTCGGACTGACGATAGCCCTCGACAAATATAAATCTCATGAATTTGCCGCTCCGCTTGTCAACCGCATCGCCGCCCTGCGCGAATTGCCCGGTTGGCACGAAGATATCCGACAGACTGTCGTCGAGCTGATACGCACCAACGACACAGAACGCATATCCGGCAAGCTGCGCGATGAGATATTCCCCGAAATCAAGAAGATGAGCCGCAACATTGCCGACCGCTTTGCCGGCTCGCTCTCCGATTTGGATAATATGTCCGACGACGCCAATCCCGAATGGGAAAATCTTATTTCCGACGAGCGTATTCGCAACAATCTCAAGGAACTCGGCGAGCTGCAGCAGGAGGGCGCCGATGTGTTCATGGCCACTTTTGCCGGCCTCAAACAGTTCCCCTTTTTCAACGAAACAGCCAACTGGTTCATGCCTTATCGCTCTGACCACAGTGTAGTCGCTTCGGCCGGTTTCGGTCCGTCTTCGTCGATAGGCACTTTGATCGACAGTGCGCCGTATATCTGCGACAGCGACAAATATTCCATGCTCCTTTCGCTTTCGATGATGCCTCAGAGCCAGCGCTCGATGATGGCTTCGCAGATTGAGAGCCAGAAGCAGGAAATCAATGAGGCCATGGCTATGGCCGACCGTTCGCTCCATCCCGTAGAGCGTAAAAGCGAAATCAACAACTACGTCCTGTCGATTTATCGTTTCTATAAACTTTTCCGCCGCAAGGGCGAGTTCTATAACCCCTTCGGACATGTCGTCAATCCGGTCGACATCGCTCTGTTGCGTGATGATTTTGCCGGCGAAGAGTCGCTTGTCTCCTTAGGCGAATTCTATTTCAAGGTCGGCCTTTATGCCTACAGCTGCCGCATCTTCAACCGCCTCGACGAGATGCTTGGCCCTGACGCTGCACGATATCAGAAAATCGGTTTTTGCTACGAGAAGCTTGGCGACTTCGAAAAGGCCGCGTCCTATTACGAGCAGGCCGATTTGCTCGACGGCGGCAATGTATGGAATCTCCGACGGCTTGCATTCGTCTGCCGCAAGCTCCGGCGCTACAGTCAGGCTATTTCAGAGACATCACGTCTCGAGCGCATTGTGCCCGACGATGTTTCGACGGCGATGAACCTCGGCTCTCTGTATATCCTTACAGGCGATTACGAAAAAGCCATCGAGCAGTTCCATCGCGTCGAGTTCATCGACGAGACATCCGACCGTCCCGTCCGTCCTCTCGCATGGGGTCTGTTCCTGAGCCGCCGCTACGATGAGGCGCAGACCTACTATAGCCGCATCCTTGCCGGCTCTCCCAATGCCAACGACTATCTCAACATGGGCCACCTCGCCTGGGCACAGGGACGCCTGCACAATGCCATCGATTTTTATCGGCTTTCGGCTGCCGAATCTTCAGCCGACACTTTGGTCGCTTCGATACGCGACGACAGCCCCAATCTCGAAATTGCCGGCATCGACACATCGTCGATGCCTATGATGCTCGACGCTCTGCGCTATGAGCTCGGCGGCTGAACCGGCATCATCGCTCACATTCGGAATAAATAATATAAACTAATTAATAAGAATTACTTATGGTAATACAACGTTGGCAATCAGTTTTACTTCTTCTTGCAGTTATCGCTATGGCTGTTTTTTGCCTGACACCGTTCGCATATTACGGACCCACCGACGAAGGCATTACAGCTATGATCATGGCTAAGGATGCACCCGTGCTGTTGACAGTGTCTGTCCTCATAGCCGTGCTTTTGCTTTTGACTATTTTTATGTACAAAAATCTGCGGCGTCAGATGACCATGACTGTTCTTTCGATGGTTCTGATTGCCGCAGCTATAGTGACCGGCATATTTATTGTATATAACGTATATCCCGATGCGTCGTTTGTTATCTTCGGCGGAATTATGCTCCTTGTCGTGACGCTTGTTCTTGCCTTGGGCGCTTACCGCCTGATGAAGAGCGATTGGCGCAAGCTGCGCAGCTACGACCGTCTGCGTTGACGACTACGACGACTTAGTCATCTAAGTCGTCAAAATCGTCGTCGTCGAAGTCGAAATCCCAACCGTTGTCATAGATGCTCTCTGTGAATTTGGAGAGCTCGCGGCCGTCGCGTTTGGTCGGTCGTCCGAGACCCTTGCGCCTGTCGATAAAGCCTGAGATGCGGACCACGTCGAGCAGGTCGTACTGCGACTGCGGTGTGATGTTTTCCATATACTCGGGCACACGCGCTGCGCCGAGGCGGTTCTCGGTCAGGGCCAGCACTCTGAATGTATAGGTTATCGGAGGCTTGCGGACACTGACAGTGTCGCCGACCTTGATGGTGCGCGAAGGCTTGACCGGGTTGGGATTGTCGCCAACGGTCACGCGACCTTTCTTGATTGCTTCTGTCGCTATGGTGCGCGTCTTGAACACACGCATCGCCCACAGCCATTTGTCTATGCGGACTTCCGATTGAGGCATGTCGATTATTTATTGTTGTATGAGCACATGGCGTTCTGTATGCCGGCAAGCACAAATTCTTTGATGGCTTCGTCGGCAATTTCTATGCGCGCGCCTAATGCTGCTTTTTCTTCGGGTGTGAATTTGCCTAAAACATAGTCGACCTGACAGCCGCGGGGATAGTTGTCGCCGATGCCGAAGCGCAGGCGCGGGTAGCTGTCTGTGCCGAGCATCTGGGCTATGTTTTTGAGACCGTTGTGACCGGCGTCGCTTCCCTTGGGTTTAAGTCTGATTGTGCCGAATGGCAGAGCGATATCGTCGACCAGGATGAGAATGTTTTCGATTTCGATGTTCTCCTTGTCCTTCCAGTAGCGTACAGCGTTGCCGCTGAGGTTCATGTAGGTCGAGGGCTTGAGCAGCACGAGCTGTTTGTTTTTGAGTCTCATGCGGGCTATGTCGCCGTAACGTTCGGTCGTAAAAGAAATATTGGATGCCTCGGCAAAGGCATCCAATATCTTAAAGCCGATGTTGTGGCGCGTGTCTTGGTATTCAGAACCAATGTTGCCGAGCCCAACTATCAGATATTTCATAAGCTATGCGGCTTGATTATTTTTCAGCGGCTGCTGCGGCGCCACGGGCTGCACGAGTGAGCTGTATGGCGCAAACGACAGCGTTCTTGGCGTTGACGAGTTCGAGACCTTCGAAGTGGAGGTCGCCGACCGACATAGTCTTGCCGAGGCCGAGATTGTCGACGTTGATGACCAGACGTTCGGGGATAGCGGTGTAGATAGCTTTGACTCTGAGTTTCTTCATCGACAGGCTGAGTTTACCACCGGCTTTCACACCTTCTGCGTGGCCTTCGAGCTTGACGGGAACTTCGATGACAACGGGTTTCTTTTCGCTGACTTCGAGGAGGTCCATATGGAGGATTGTGTCCTTGACCGGCTGGAACTGGATGTCTTTGAGGACAGCCATGCGTTTTTCGCCGTTGATGTCGAGTTCGATAGCGAAGATTTCGGGAGTATAAACGAGTTTGCGGACTGCGTCGTTGGTCACGATAAGGTCTGTAGTGATGAGACCTTTGCCATTGCCAATCTCAACGATTTTTTCGCCGGCTTTGAGTGTGCCGTTGTAGGGGAGGGTAATGATTTCGCCGCCGTTGAGCACTACAGGAATTTTACCTTCTGCGCGAAGAGCTTTGCTGGCTTTTTTGCCGAGGTCGGTGCGGGGTTCAGCCGCAAGTTTAAATGTTTTCATTCTGTGTTGTTAATTTGTTGTGTTACTAAAAATTAAGATGCTTCTTAATTTCCCATCACACGGGATGCTAAAAAGCGACTGCAAAGTTATGAATTTTCTTTGAGTTAAGCAAATAAGGCCAAAATTTTTCCTTCTGTTTTCGACACGTAGGCCCAGAGAGCGAGCGCCGTTGTCAAAAGTCGCATAGAGCGAGGGGGGTTAGATGAGGCCGGCGTTGCGGAAGGCGGCTTTGCGCATGAGTTTGGCGCGGCGGCGTTCGGCTTCGCGGCGCTGTGCGCGAGTCATGGGGATTGCAGGCTGGCAGACGGGAGCTGCGGCTGCTGCGGCCTCAAAAGGCTGAGGAGCGATTGCGACGGGCTGCGGAGTTGCGGCCGGAGTTGGGGTTTCGACTGATTCGGTGGGCTTTTCCTCGGGGTCGGTTGGGGTTTTGGACTTGGT
>JAGAOW010000139.1 GCA_017889945.1 Muribaculaceae bacterium | reverse complement strand
ATTCGTGGTCGTCGCAGGTGGTGTATCGGCCGTTCTGGACGTAGAAGTCTTCTTCGCTGCTTTTCTTTGTTGTCCCGCCGGTGAGGTAACCTTCGCCTTGCTGGGTTATGACGTTTGTAATGAAGCCCTTGCCGGTCTTCATGTTATAGTTCATTGTCTTGGCTTCGTATTCGGTGCCGTTGTCGGTAAAAATGGGGTTCCCGATTACTTCGCCGGTCGAATCTTCGCGTCCGACGGCATAGGCCGTGTTTTTAGACAAGTCCATCTCAATGCGGTCTGCATCGAGCTGGATAGAGCCGTATTTGACAGATCCTTCGCCAAACATAAAGGCCGAATCACGGCGGATGATAAGCATCGAGTCGCTAGAACGGAAGTCGACGGGGCACTCGAGGTCGACTTTCTCCTTGACTATTCTGCTGCGCGGCGCTGTGTCGGCGATGATAGTATCGATGGGCAGGGGCGCGTTATCGACCAACGGCAGCGGCGCCGTATCGTTCAGCATATCACTGACCGGCGGGTCGGAACTGTCGCTGTCTTCGCGGCTCAGCGCGAGACATAGCGACGGCAGAAACAGAAGGATGATTATATATAATAGTGACGTTCTCAACGTTGAGTCTCGATAACTTAATCACGCAAAGTTAATAAAACTCGCGCGTATTTCAGCTATAGGTAAGCCATTTTAACGGGCGCAGCGCTTTTTTGACCTCTTCATGACAAAAAAGAGGCCATGCCGGTAAAGGCAGGCCTCATGAAATAACGTCTTATGCAGCCGAGGGATTATTCGCCCGGTTCGATAGCGCCGCTGGGGCAAACTTCTGCGCAAGAACCACATTCGATGCAGGTATCGGGATCGATGTGATAGATTTCGCCTTCAGAGATTGCTTCAACGGGGCAAACGGGGAGACATGTACCGCAAGCCACACATCTGTCAGTGATAACGTAAGCCATAATTCAAAAATTTAGATAAATAATACGGTTTCAATTTTGTTTTGCGATGCAAATTTAATGCTTATTTTTAATTTCGGGCTATGATTGGAGCAAAAAATGTCGCAGTCGGTCATTTATGTCGTTTCTTTTTGTCGCTAAGCGGGCATCCGTCGCATGAGTCGTTGTCGCAGCAGCATGAATTGCCGTCACGACTACGGATTGCACGACGGACAATCCAAACTATCGCGCCGATTAATATGACAGCGACTATGGCGTATTGGATGATTTCGTTTGTTGACATCAGAGAAACAAGGCTGTGTATTCTTTTTCAAAATTCGGAGTGAAGATTGATTTGCCGATAGCCTCTTTGATTTGATCGCGCGACCAGAAATCGATGCGGCTGATTTCTTCTTTTTGAAATTCGAAGGGATATTCAGGGTCGACGACCGCAACAAAGGGGTTGACCAGTTCGCGCTCGACATCGGATTGAAAGACATATGGCTCGAGACGTCGGGGTGTGAAGTCTCTGAGGCCAAGCTCTTCGGCAGCTTCGCGACGGAGGGCATCGATGACGGTTTCGCCGAAGTCGACATGTCCGCCGACCGATGTGTCCCATTTGCCGGGTTGAATGTCCTTGTCATCGGCGCGTTTCTGCAGGAGTATGCGTCCGTCGGGTGTGAATACATGGAGATGCACGACCGGATGGAGCAGCATCGAGCCTGAATGACATTCGCTGCGTGTCGCCGAGCCTATGGTTCGCCCGACGGGGTCGACTATTGGAAATAATTCGTTGGCGCTCATTGTTTTGAAATTTTGTCGGCAAGTTGTTGAGGCGTGAGGTCGGCCGGATATTGTTCGAATGACAAACGGCATGTGCAGCCATCGGCATATCGGGAGCAGCCGTAGGCTGTGCGGCCTTTGATGATGTGACCTTTCTTGCAGGTCGGACATACAATTTGGTCAAGGCTTTCGACTTTCTTTTTGCGTCGGGTAGTTCCGCTTTTGGGAGACTTTGCAGAGTCAGAGGTCTTGCGACGTTTTTTCTTGCTGTCGGTCTCTTCGGCTTTGTCTTCAGATATCGCGATGCGATGTGAGGAATTGTCGCTCAAAACGTTGATGACAATGGTGTTGATCAGCTCTTTGAGTTCGCCGATAAATTCCGATGCCTGATAGTCGCCTCGCTCGATGCGGCGGAGTTTATTCTCCCAGATGCCTGTCAGCTTGGCACTTTTGAGCAATTCGTCCTGAATGGTTGCAATCAGGTCAATCCCGGCCTGTGAGGCCATTATATTTTTTCGCTCGCGATAGATATAGCGGCGTTTGAAGAGGGTTTCTATAATGGCCGCACGCGTTGACGGTCGGCCGATGCCGTTTTCTTTCATGGCTTCCCGAAGGTCCTCGTCGTCGACGGTTTTTCCGGCAGACTCCATAGCCCGGAGCAGAGTGCCTTCGGTATAATATTTTGGCGGCTGAGTGGTCTTCTTCTGCAGCGAGGGTTTGTGAGGACCGCTTTCGCCGACAGTGAACGCGGGCATGATGCGCTCGTCGTCGCCTGATGATTCTGCGCTATCGCCTGAAAAGAGTGAACGCCAACCGGCATTCTCGATAACTTTGCCGACGGCTTTGAATTCGGTTTTGTCGACTGTGGCAGTGACTGTTGTCTGCAAGAATATGCAGTCGGGATAGAAAGCGGCGATGAAGCGCATCGCTATCAGATGATACAGTTTGCGTTCGTTGCCGACGAGCGATGTCGGCGGCTGACCTGTCGGTATTATCGCATGGTGGTCGGTAACCTTGGAGTTGTCAAAGACCTTTTTGCTATGCGGAATTTTCCCGGCCAAAACCGGTGCGGTGCGGTCGGCGTAAGGGGTCATCTGACACAAAATAGTCGGAATCTTCGGATATATGTCTTCGCTGAGATAAGTTGTGTCGACACGCGGATATGTAGTCACTTTTTTCTCATAAAGCGACTGAATCAGCTGCAGCGATTCGTCGGCAGTCCAACCCCAACGTTTGTTGCATTCGACTTGAAGAGATGTGAGATCGAACAGCCTCTGGGGTGCTTCGCGACCTTTTTTGTCTGTGACAGAAGTCACTGTAAATGGCTGAGCTGCGAGCGAGGCCAGAAGTGCTTCGGCTTCGGCAGGGTCGTTGAAGCGACCTTTGGCGGCGTTGAATGTCACATCGCGGTAAACAGTCTTCAGCTCCCAGAAATCCTCGGGTTTGAATTCGGCGATTTCGAAATGACGCTTGACAATCAGGGCCAGAGTAGGGGTCTGTACACGACCAATCGAGAGCACATTGCCTTTGCCGCCATAGCGCAGCGAATAAAGCCGTGTGGCATTCATGCCCAGCAGCCAGTCGCCTATCGCCCGCGACATGCCGGCATAATATAGATTGTCGAATTTAACTTCGGGCTGAAGGCTCTCGAAGCCTTCGCGGATAGACTGGTCGGTCAGCGAAGAAATCCACAAGCGGCTTACCGGACATTTGATTCCTGCTTTCTGCATAACCCAGCGTTGAATCAATTCGCCTTCCTGGCCGGCATCGCCGCAGTTGACAACCTCGTCGGCTTCGGCTATAAGAGTCTCAATTACATGAAATTGACGTTTTATGCCTTCATCGTCGATGAGTTTTATGCCAAACTTCGGTGGCACCATGGGCAGCGCTCCAAGCGACCATCTGCGCCACAAGGGAGTGTAGTCGTGGGGCTCTTTGAGGCAGCATAGGTGTCCGAAAGTCCATGTAACCCTATAGCCGTTGCCCTCGAAATAGCCGTCGCGACGTGTTGTCGCGCCGATAATCGAGGCAATGTCCCGGGCTACGCTCGGTTTTTCTGTGATGCAGACTTTCATCAGCCGGTCAGTCCTGAGCTTTGGCCTCGTTCCAATAACTGTCCATCTCGTCGAGCGTCAGCTCTGAAATGTTGCGTCCCGATTTGGCCGCAGATTCTTCAATGTGGTTGAAACGTCGGATAAATTTGCGGTTAGTCCTTTCGAGCGCGGTGTCGGGGTTGACATGGTAGAGCCGGGCAGCATTGACGATGCTGAAAAGCAGGTCGCCGAATTCGGCTTCGATGTCGTCGGCGCGGCCGGAGCAAATAGCTTCGCCGACTTCGGTAACTTCTTCCCGAACTTTGTTCCAGACGTCTTCGCGCTTTTCCCAGTCAAAACCGACGTTGGCGGCTTTTTCCTGAATGCGGCTCGCCTTGATGAGCGAGGGGAGAGCCTGAGGAACACCTGCGAGGACTGTGCGGTTGCCTCCTTTTTCTTTCAGCTTGATTTTCTCCCAATTTGTCTCTACATCGTGTGAATTGTCGACTTTAAGCTCTCCGAAAACATGCGGATGACGGAATATCAGTTTGTCGTTAAGGGCATTGGCCACATCGGCTATGTCGAACTGCCCTTTTTCGTCGGCAATCTTTGAGTAAAATAAAATGTGGAGCAACACATCGCCAAGCTCCTTGCGGAGGTCGGCGGGGTCATTGTCTATCAACGCTTGCGACAGTTCGTAGACTTCTTCGATAGTGTTAGGTCTCAGGCTTTCGTTGGTCTGCTTGGCATCCCAGGGGCATTTGACTCTGAGAATGTCGAGAGTGTCGATTACTTTGCCGAGGGCCTCAAGCCTTTTTTCTCGCGTATTTGACATGTCTTATCTCTTAAAACTCGCTGTTATTGTTATATGCCTCAGCACCTTTGTTGAGCCACTCGACAAAAGCGTCGACATTTTCATCGTATGCTCTTGCCGGACCGAGAGGTCGGCCTGCATTGTCGAGCAGCACATAGTATGGCTGAGAATTGATTCCGAACTTATGGCGCTGCAGATAACTCCAACGGTCGCCTACGGTTTCGATGCGTGTGGTCGAACCGTATTCTTCGACGGTGTAGGGTCGGGCAAGGCGCTCTTTGTCGTCGACCATAAGTTTAATAAGGATATATCCGTTTTCAATAGCATCACGGACGCGTTGGGTATCGAAAACAGCGCCTTCCATTTTGCGGCAGTTGACGCACGCATAGCCCGAGAAATCGACAATGACCGGCAATTTGTTGTTGGCTGCGTAGGTCATGCCCTCGTCGTAGTCGTGGAATTCTTTGAACGTGCCGCCGTAGAGATTGAAGTCCTGAGTAGTCAGGGGCGGAGCAAAAGCCGAGATGCTTTTGAGCGGGGCACCCCATAGACCGGGCAGAAGATAGACTGCAAACGACAGGGGCAGAATGGCAAGCATGAAGCTGCCTACGCTTGTGTGGCTGCGTTGACTGTCATGGGGGAAACGCAATTTGCCAAGCAGATACAAGCCCAGAAGGACAAAGAGTACAATCCAGAGCGAAAGGAATACTTCACGGTCGAGAATGCGCCAGCCATATGCGAGGTCGGCTACCGAAAGGAATTTCAGAGAAAGAATCAGTTCGATGAAGCCGAGGACAACTTTGACAGAATTTAGCCAACCTCCCGACTTCGGCATCTCCTTGAGCAGAGAGGGGAAGAAGGCAAAGAGAGCGAAAGGCAGAGCCAGTCCGAGAGCAAAACCGCCCATGCCGAGAGCCGGACCGAGTATACTTTCCTGAGATGCTGCCTCGACAAGCAGTGTGCCTATGATAGGACCGGTGCAGGAGAAAGATACGAGCACCAGAGTAAACGCCATGAAGAAAATGCTGATCAAACCGGTTGTGGATTCGGCTTTGCTGTCGATTTTGTTTGACCATTTCGATGGAAGTTTTATGTCGAAAGCTCCCAAGAATGAAATTGCGAAGAAGACGAGCAGAGCGAAGAAAATGAGGTTGAACACAGCCCCTGTCGCAATTTCGTTCAGTTTACCTGCATCAAAGATGAGAGTCAGTGCGATGCCGAGAACAAGATAGATGACAACAATGCTGAGACCGTAGGTAACAGCGTCTGCGATAGAGCGACTGCGATTTTTGCCTTTCTTGAGGAAGAAACTAACGGTCATCGGAATCATCGGCCATACACATGGAGTGAGCAATGCAAGGAAGCCGCCGAGCAGTCCGAATATAAATATGCTCCAACGGCTTGCGTCGGAGATATTATCTTTTTCCATTTCGACCGGCTCCCACCATTCAGACAGTTCAACAGGAGAGACTCCTGCAGGTGCATTGTCTGCAGGCTCAACGGACACCGGTTCTGAAACAGCTGTTTTTGCCGGTTTGCCGAATACAACGCTGAAATCGGTGTGAGCCGGAGGTGTGCAGGATTCGTTGTTGCAGACCATGTAATGGATTGTACCCGATATGGTCACACCTGTAACATCAGGCTCGGTCTTGAATTTCTGCGAAAAAGTCACATTGCCCGAGACCCATGGCAAATTGAGTTTGAGGACGTCGTCATAGTGGTTTTCAATCGTTTCGGAAGCTTCAACTTCGCCAATCAATTGCAGTCCTTCGATGGAGTCTATGTCAAAAGATGTGGGCGGGGGAACAGACGTATCCAGCGACGGCATTTTCAGACCGTAGATGTGCCAGCCATCCTTGATTTCAGCATGCCAACGGATTACACCTTCGTTTTCCGACAATTGCTCTACGCTTGTCGTCCAGTTGACGTTTGACGGCACAGCAGCGCCGGCATTCGCAAATGACAGAATGCTAAGAAACAGTACTACTAATGAAAGACGTGTCTTACTCATTTATTTATTATTACGTTGCAGTTGAGAGGGGTTGTATTCGGGAATGGTTGTCGTTATGCTTTCGGTTCGCGGAGGTGTGCAAGACCCGCCGTTGCAGCTCATGTAGCTTATTGACACCTTTACTCTCGCATCTTTGCGCTCTTTGAGTGTGAAACGCTGAGTAAAAGTCACGTTGCGGTCCCACCACGAAAGTTTTTTGCCAAACAAGGGGTCCATCTGCTCGATCGGAGATTCCGATGGCTGGATTTTGCCCTCGATAACAATGCCCTGCGAGTCAGAGAAGTCAAAGCGAGTTGCTTTCGGACCGCCCTGAGGCATTTCCAGTCCGTAAAGATGCCATCCGTCGCTGATTAGAGCTTTGATGGTAATCTCCCCTTCGGTCGGAGATGTCATGGTCACGGATGTGCGCCAACGCACCGGGCTTTGAGCTGTCATGGTCATACCTATTGCCATAACAACAATTAAAAACGTAAAAATCTTTTTCATCTCTTATTATTACTATGTGTATTATTATGCGCTTTGATCTGATCGACAATTTGTCGCATGCCTTTAACCGACGGATGTCCTTCGATACGGTCGATGCCGACGAGTTGTATGTAATCGACGCCGTAGTGGTCGCAGATACTTTTGATTGATTCGGTCACATCCTCGCTCAGGTCGTTGTTGATGAGAAAGACTATCTCAGTTCCGGGATAGAATTTCTGCATGGAAGCCAACATATATGCTGTCGCTGGACGGAATTTGTACAGGTCGTCGGCTGTCCAGTCTTCGAATTTAAATTCTCCAACAGGCACACCTGCCCAAGAATCGTTTGTTCCGCCGAAAATATATATCAAATCAGGCGAGCCGAGATTTTTCATGCGGGCGATAAACGAGCGGTCGCTGTAGTCTTTGCCTTTGTAGCCGGTGTTGCACACTGTTGAGCCTGAGAATGAGTTGTTCTT
>JAGAOW010000138.1 GCA_017889945.1 Muribaculaceae bacterium | reverse complement strand
TGGCGGAATTATGCATGGTCGCGACGCACTCGAATTTATCATGGCAGGTGCGCGGGCCGTCGAAGTCGGCACAGCCAATTTTATCGACCCTTCAGTGACCATGAAAATCATTGACGAAATCACCGACTTCTGCACCCGTCAGGGTGTCAGTGACATCAACGAACTCGTCGGCATCATCTGATACCCGACAATAATAATACGGATAAGCCGCGCTTGATTTTCCCAAACGCGGCTTATTTGCTATTTAGAGCGAACTATTAGAATAGTGGTAAAGTCGAAGTACTGTCGATATATTTACGCTTAAATTCCTGATCAGACATACACAATATCAAAATGCCTTGTACCAGCATGACTATTGACCAGATTCCGCAGGTGCATATACTTATCAGAATTGTCAATATTCCCCCGGTCGTTTTTCCCATAACAAAATATTGGATTCCAAGCCCACCTAAAAGTATAGCTAAAATACCGCAAACCAGTCGTTTTGAGTCTTGAGGCTGCTGATAGGGCGGCGTATTGTAATCAACATGCGCGTTTGAATTTTCTGCCATATGTGTATATTATATTAGTATGTTTATCTCCCACTATCTTCAGATAGCTATATAAAAACAACCACTCAGCATCCAATTTGTTCGATGCTAAGTGGTTGAATTATATTGATTAATAAAAATTAGCCTGCTGAAAAGGAACTTTCGGCCATTATTCCCACTCGATTGTGGATGGCGGTTTCGACGAGATGTCGTAGCAGACGCGGTTGACTCCTCTGACTTGGTTTATGATGTCATTCGAAACCTTGGCGAGGAAATCATACGGCAGATGTGCCCAGTCTGCTGTCATGGCGTCGGTCGATGTCACAGCGCGCAGTGCTACAGCGCGTTCATATGTGCGTTCGTCGCCCATCACGCCGACACTCTGCACCGGAAGCAACACAACGCCCGCTTGCCAGACTTCATCGTAGAGACCCCAGTCGCGCAGACCTTGAATGAAGATATGGTCGGCTTCCTGAAGAGTCTTGACCTTCTCGGACGTGATGTCGCCGAGTATGCGCACAGCCAGACCCGGACCGGGGAACGGATGGCGCTTGATGAGATGTTCGGGCATACCGAGCGAACGGCCTACCGCGCGGACTTCATCCTTGAACAGCAGTCGCAGAGGTTCGCAGAGTTTGAGATTCATCTTTTCAGGCAGACCGCCTACATTGTGATGACTCTTGATGACCGTGCCTGTAATCGACAGCGATTCAATGCAGTCGGGATAGATTGTGCCCTGGGCAAGCCATTTCACATCCTTGATTTTATGTGCTTCTGCGTCGAAAACGTCGATGAAGCCTTTGCCGATGATTTTACGCTTGCGCTCCGGCTCGGTCACTCCGGCCAGCTCTTTGAAGAAATGTGCCGATGCGTCGACGCCGATCACATTGAGTCCGAGACATTCATAGTCGTGAAGCACATTGCGGAACTCGTCCTTGCGGAGCATGCCGTGGTCGACAAATATACATGTCAGATTTTTGCCGATTGCCCGGTTGAGCAGCACTGCCGCAACCGATGAGTCGACACCGCCGCTGAGTCCGAGAACGACTTTGTCGTCGCCGAGCTGTTCGCGGAGCGATTTGACCGTTGTGTCGATAAACGACTCGGCGCTCCAGGCTTTCTTCGAGCCGCAGATGCCGACAACAAAATTTTCGAGCAGCTGTGTGCCGCATTTCGAGTGGAAGACTTCGGGATGGAACTGTACGCCCCATGTCTGCTCTCCTTCGACATGATATGCCGCAATCGCGACCTCTTTGGTCGATGCGATTACTTTGAAATCTGCCGGCAGCGATGTGATGGTGTCGCCGTGGCTCATCCACACCTGCGAGCCGACTTCGATGTCTTTCAGCAGAGGATCATCGCCTTTGACAGCCGACAGGATTGCACGACCGTATTCGCGCGAAGGTGCGGGCTCTACAGAGCCGCCTCCCTCATAAGCCATCAACTGCGCTCCATAGCAGATGCCGAGCACCGGCAGACGGCCGCGGAGGCGCGCCAGATCGGTTTTGAAAGCCTTTTCATCATAAACCGAGAAAGGGCTGCCCGACAATATGACGCCTGTCACTTCGGGGTCATCGAATGGAAATTTATTGTAGGGACCGATTTCGCAGTAGGTGCTCAGGTCGCGGACGCGGCGACCGATGAGCTGGGTAGTCTGCGACCCAAAATCAAGAATAATGATTTTATCTTGCATAGGATTTGGTTTTGTACCGCAAAGTTAACGATTTTTTACCATAAAAATAACTCTTAAAAATTAATTTATACTTAATACGAGATTTATTTCTATGGATTATACATGTCGTGGTTATAGAAATCCATAATCTCGCGTGCCATCGACTGCGCCTGTGCAGCCGGCGAATTCTCGTCTATGGCCACAGCCTTGCTGTAGTCGCTTATGGCGTCGGTCTTGCGGCCGAGTTTCCATTTCAGCCTGCCTCGGAGATAATATAGTTCGGCATCCTCGCCGGCGCTTATCAATTCATCGAGACATTTCAGCGCCTCTTCGCTTTTGCCCTCCGACACCGATGTTTCAATAAATTCGTCAAGTTGTTTGTTATTAATTTGAGACATAAACCACAATTTTGTAATTTTGAGTTTTCAAATTTATATCAGTTCAATAAATAAAACAACATATGAAATATAAATTCTTGGCAGTGTTGGCGATTTTATCCGCTTCGGCGACAGCTTTGGCGGCCGACCCGACGCAGACGCTCTATTCATACAGCATGTGCGAGGGTTCATATACTCCCTACCCCGACAACATCGTCACTGTCGCATACCCCGACTCTTTGCAGCCTGTCATGATCAACCATGTAGGCCGTCATGGAGCGCGTTACCCATCGTCTCCCACCCACTGCCGCAGTTTGCTCGACGCTCTCCGTCGCGCCGATTCGCTTGGCACTGTCACTCCGCTCGGCCGTGAACTCGAGGTCATTGCTCGGGATGTCGTGACACGCGCTGCCGGCAACTGGGGTGCGCTCGACTCGCTCGGCATGGCCGAACAGCGCGCTATCGCTTCGCGCATGTATGCAGCCTATCCCAATTTGTTCAAAAACAATACGGTCAGCGCCATTTCATCTTACTCTCCCCGCGCCATGATGAGCATGATGAGTTTCGTCCATCAGCTCGACCGTCTCAGCAACAAGCCCGACTATATCATGACCTCGGGTCGCGTCAATTCGCCCTTAATGCGTCCCTTCGACGTTGACAATGACTACCTTGAATTCCGTAAGGAAGACCCCGTGAAAACGGTTTATGACGAATTTTTCGACGCCGTTTGCCCCACTTCTGCAGTTTCGCGCGTCCTTGGCCGAGACTATCCCTTCGAAAATGCCGCCGAGTGGCGACAGCTCGCCATGTCAGAGTATTATGTCATTGCGGGTCTGGCTGCGATGGGCATTCAGTGCGACGCCTCGCGCTTTTTCACTGCCGACGAATACAATGCCTTGTGGTCATGCTTCAACATGCGTCAGTATCTTCAGCGCACGGCCACAACCATATCCTCAGTTCCCGCCGACATCGCCTCTGATCTGGTGCTGAATATCGTTCAGACCACCGACAATTTCATCGAGGGTTCAGACCCCTGCCCGGTGCATCTGAGATTCGGACATGCCGAGACCATCATGCCTCTCGCCTCACTGCTGCGACTTCCCGGTTGCTATTATATGACCAACTATTTCGACACTGTCGCCCTGCATTGGAAGAACTTCCACGTCGTGCCTATGGCGTCGAATCTGCAGTTTATTCTTTTCAAGACCAAGAAGGGCGGCCGCTATTATCTTCGCGTCGATCTCAACGAAGTTCCGCTTACTCTCATCCCCGGCAACGACTCGATTTATATCCCCTGGTCGCTTGCCCGCGACTACATGATGCGCTGTGTTCCGCTTTACGCACAGTAATCTTGCAATTTTTAATTTAATTTATAAAAGCTGTGCCATATTGTTGCTCATATGCGGTGCTACTTTTGTTGCGTAATTCTCAACAAAGCAGCATCTATGAAAAAAATCAACATCAACGACATTATTTTTGCGACAGCAATTATTCGTGGTACAGTAACAGCAAGCCTCCGTCTGAGCGGGCTCAGTTCGGTTGCCGATGTCATTAAAGCGATTAAACGCGAAATCGGTTCTTTTTCAGGCATTATGACTGTCTCTATGCGCAACATGACCCAGGGCTGGTCCGAACAGAAATCGCTCTACCTGTCGCCTGTTGTCGCAAAACGCCCCTCAGGCATACAACTATCATTATTCTGACATTTCTAACATTTTTTGCAGTGTTCAAATCCGACTTTTTCTCGACCGTCAAAAAATCATTGTTTCTCTTGGCCCTCACAGCCCTTTCGTCATTCACTTGCGGTGCTCAGCGCATCGCAGTCCTTTCTGACATCCATGTCAGTCCGGGAAGCAAGTCGGATTCAATACTCAGAGTCGCCGTCGATGAAATCAATGTTCTACCCTGCGACCTTGTCGTAGTCAGTGGCGATTTGACCTATGAAGGTCTTAACAGCGAGCTCGTCAATGTCAAATCCATCCTCGACCGCATCACTCATCCCCTTGCGCTCGTTCCGGGCAATCATGAAAACAACTGGAGTCAGAGCGCCGCACGCGATTTCATCCGCCTGTGGGGCGACGACAAGTTTGTTGTCGACCTCGACTCTCTCGTGGTAGTCGGTTTGAACTGCGGCCCATTTCTCAAGATGGGCGACGGTTTTGTCCGCCCCGAAGATTTGAAATGGCTCGAAAAGACTTTGGCCGAAAAGGCGTCCGGCGGCAAGCATGTTCTCTCGGTCAACCATTACCCCTTGCTCGACGATTTGGACAACTGGCAGCAATATCTCGACATCTTTCAGCGCTATGCTGTTGTCGGCCACATCAATGGCCATCATCACTCATGGAAACAATATCGCAGCGGCGACATAGATGCGGCCATGGTCAGAGCGCTGACGATGAAGGACGGCACATCGGGCTACTCTCTCGTCAACGTCACTGCCGACAGCGTTTCGGTCTTCGAAAAGGTCATCGGCCGCGAACCTCAGCTGAAATATTCCTGGCCTGTCACTACCGTTCACAAACTTGCCGACTTTGAAGCTTTTGTCGAACCTCAAAGTCCTGATGGATTTACAATCAGTAAGATATGGACAGACAGCGCGGCTGTTTTTACCCGCGTATCGGCCGACTGCGACAACATCTATTTCGGCAACTCCCTCGGACAGATTACAGCGCTCGACAAAGACCGATTGCAGGTCAGCTGGCAAGTGCCGGTTACCGAATCGCTTTTCTCGCGTCCCGTAGTTCTGCGAAGCGGACTGATTGCCGCTCCCTGCGAAGACGGCATTCTCATCATCGACAACGGCAATGTCGTTGCCCGTCATCCTTCTGCCTCCGGGCCATATGTCGCTGACGGACTTTGCGCAGACAGCATATATGTGCAGGGTGCGTTCCGCCGTTTCGAGCGTCGCGACCCCGACGACGGACACCTAATTTGGAGCTATGACTCTGTATTCAACTATTGTCAGGCCGCTCCGGCGGTCGATGGCGACAATGTCGTTTTCGGCGCATGGGATTCCTATCTGCGCTGCCTCAGCCTCCGCGACGGCTCGCTCCGTTGGATATGGAACAGCGGCATCAACAGCAATTTCTACAGCCCCGGCAATGTCGTTCCCGTCATTACCAATGGCCGCGTTTATGTCGTCACTCCCGACAACCGCCTTACAGCTATCGAGCTTTCGTCAGGCCTTCAGCTTTGGCGCGACAAATCCCATCGCTACCGTGAGAGCATAGGCGTGAGCGCCGACGGCTCGCGTGTCTATGCCAAGACAATGGACGGAGAGATGGTTGCCGTTGACGCTGCCGCTCCCGACTTTCGTGAACTGTGGACCATCGACATGGCCATGGGCTACGAATTCGCACCCTGTCTCGTTGTCGAACGCGACGGCATAGTCTATGCCGGTTCTCGCCGTGGTCAGCTTGCGGCCATTGATGCCCGCGCTCAGCGGCTGCTCTGGACCGTCAAACTCGGCATAAGCCAGATCAACGGCATCGACATCGACCCCTGTTCGCCCGACATTTATGTTTCTTTGGTCGAAGGCAAAATATATCGTATATCTCCCCGGCGTTGACAACCGTGACAGCTGTCACAATAAGAGCGGGACTATTTCCGTTAATTTAATATTGTGTAACTTTACACTCTGAATCAGCTGTTCGATTTCTTTTATATGATATATCGCGACTTCAACAGAATATCCCTTGCCGCACTCGTCTTTTTCATCGTGGCATTCTTACCCGCCCGTGGACAGGATGGCTCGTCGGCATACAATTTCCTCAACATCACTTCTTCATCTAAGATCTACGGTCTTGGCGGAGTCAACATCTCCTTGGTCGACGACGACATTTCTGTCTCCGATCAGAATCCCGCCCTGCTTGGCCCTGAAGTCAGCGGACAGCTTGCCTTCGGCTATATGCACTATGTCGGCGGCTCAAACTTCGCCAATCTGCGCTACGCCCATTCTTCTGGCGAACGGGGCGCATGGTCGGCTTCAGTCCGTTACTTCGGCTACGGCTCTATCAAGGAAGCCACGCCCGACGGCACTATCATCGGCACTATCTCCCCCAAAGACTTCGCCTTCGGCGGCAGCTATTCCTATGACATCAATCAGCGGCTTCGTGGCGGTATTTCGCTCAAAATGCTCTACAGCAGCTACGCCGAATACAGCGCCTTTGCTCTTTCGACCGACCTCGGCATAAACTATTACGACGACGAACGCGACCTCTCGCTCTCGCTCGTCGCTGCCAACCTCGGCGGTCAGATTAAGCGCTTCAACAACTCCTACGACCGCCTTCCCTTCGACATCCGTCTCGGCTGGTCTCAGTCGTTCGGCACCTTCCCCATACGCTTCTCTATCACGGCATGGAATCTTACAAAATGGAAACTTCCCTATGTCGAGACCGGCGACGGCTCGTCAGATGCCGAACCCGAAGTCAAGGATTCGTTCAAATCAAATCTTTTCCGCCACCTCGTTTTCGGCGCAGATCTGATTTCGAGCGAAAATTTCTATATCGGTCTGGGCTACAACTACAAGACCCGCACCGACATGGCCACATATTCACGCAACATGCTCTCCGGCTTCTCTCTCGCGGGCGGCATCAATGTCGGCAGTTTCAATGTCGGCGTAGCCCTTGCTCAGCCCCACACCGGAGCTACAACCTTCATGTTCAACCTGACCTGCAACCTCAGCGACCTTATTCAATAAAATACAGAAGATAATGTCAGACTCTAAAATAATCATAGCCATCGACGGCTACTCGTCTTCGGGCAAAAGCACCATGGCCCGCCGTCTTGCTTCTAAAATAGCCTACCGATATATCGATTCAGGCGCGATGTATCGTTCCGTTACCCTTTACGCTCTCGACAACGATTTGATTGCTGCCGACGGAACTATCGACACCCCAGCCCTGATTGCTGCCCTGTCCGACATCCGCATCGACTTCCGGCCTATGCCCGACGGCAGCCAGCACACCATGCTCAACGGCCGCGATGTCGAGACCGAAATCCGCCAGCTGCGAGTTTCCGACAATGTTTCTCCCGTTTCTGCAATCAAAGAGGTCCGCGATGCCCTCACTGCCATGCAGCGCCGTTTCGGCGAGGAAAAAGGCATAGTCATGGACGGCCGCGACATTGGTTCGACTGTCTTCCCCGACGCCGAACTGAAAATTTTTGTCAACGCTTCAGCCGAGACTCGCGCCCAGCGCCGCTTCCTCGAGATGACCGCCAAAGGCGAAGCCGTCAACTATGAGGATGTCCTCGCCAATGTTGTCCGCCGCGACCATATTGACGAGACTCGTGCCGAAAGTCCCCTGCGGCGTGCCGACGATGCCATCGACCTCGACAACAGCCATATGACCCTCGAGCAGCAGGATCAATGGCTCATGGATCAATATCTCAAAGCTGTCGCGCGCTGATATGGCTGTAATCGAAATCGACAAAGATTCAGGTTTCTGCTTCGGCGTGACTGCCGCCATCGGCAAGGCCGAAGAGCAGCTTGCCGAATCAGGCTCGCTCTACTGCCTCGGCGACATAGTCCACAACAGCGACGAAGTTGAGCGGCTGATGTCGAAAGGCTTGCGCACCATTACCCACGAACAGCTTGCGTCGCTCCACGGGGTCAAAGTGCTTCTGCGGGCTCACGGCGAACCACCCTCGACCTACGAGCTTGCCCGCCGCAACAACATCGACATCATCGACGCCACATGCCCCGTCGTTCTGAAACTCCAGGAGCGCATCAAGTCGACTTGCGACCGCTCCGACTGGCATCCCCAGATTGTCATTTACGGTAAACTCGGCCATGCCGAGGTCAACGGACTCGTCGGACAGACCGACGGACGCGCCATAGTCGTCGAAGACCTCAACGGTCTCGACAAAATCGATTTCAATCGCGACATTGCCCTCTACTCCCAGACGACCAAATCGCTTGAAGGCTTCCGCAGCATAATCGACGAAATTCAGCGACGCATTGCTCCCGGTGTCCGCTTCGAATCCTTCGACACCATCTGCCGCCGCGTCAGCAACCGCGTTGAGCATCTCAAACGCTTTGCCGCCGACCACGAGGTAGTCCTCTTCGTCGCAGGCTCAAAAGGCAGCAATGGCAAAATCCTCTTCAACCACTGCCACGACATCAACCCGCGTACATACCTTATTTCCAACGCAGGCCATCTCGACCCCGAGTGGCTTGACGGAGCTGAGACTATCGGCATTTGCGGCGCCACATCCACGCCCCGTTGGCTCATGGAACAGGTCCGCGACCGTGCCGCCGAAATCATATCCCGAAACTGCGTCGACAATGGATAATTTTATCGCAATCGACGTCGAGACAGCCAACTTCGAGCCTTCGAGCATCTGCGCTATCGGAGCTGTCAAGGTTGAGAACTCCGTGATTACCGACCGGCGTTATACCCTCGTCCGTCCCGAGCCCGACTGGTATTCTCCCGCCTGCGTCAGAGTCCATGGCCTGACCGACAACGACACCTTCGACGCCCCGTCATTCGGCACTGTCTGGAAATCATGGGCCGAATGGCTCGACGGCTTTACTCTCGTCGCCCACAATGCACCCTTCGACAGCCGTTGCATCGCAGCCGCATGCCGAACCTACGGACTCGAGCCGCCCCAACCCTTCAAATGCACTCTCGCCGCCGCGCGGCGTGCCATACCCCGAGGCATGTGCGCCTCAAAATCCCTCGACTCACTCTGCGACTTTTTCGGCATTACACTGCGCAACCACCATTGCGCTATCGACGATGCCGAAGCCTGTGCAAAATTAGCCCTGACACTCCTATGAAAACCTCCCTTATCATATCATCACTCGCCCTTTTCATACTTTCAGCCTGTTCCGATGGCGCAAACAACGATTTAAACAAAGCCGAACAGGCCGCCCGACGCGATGTCGCCAAGGTCGTCGACGCTCCCGAAGGATCGATGCAACGCGAAAAAGCCGTTATCGCAATCCGTGTCCGCGAAAACGCCCTCCGTCAGGCCGGCTACAACGAAGCCGCCGACCGCTACATCTCCACCGCCCAAACCCTCCTCACCGACTCCCTCCGGATAATCCAACCTTAATATGTCTTTCTCTCAATAATCCGTCTGGCCTGTCCGACTCGTCTGACTCGTCCTTCCACACTCTCGCTTGCTAATGTTTAACGAATGTTAAGTATGCCTGCCGTTGCTGACATGTGGTCGGGCTATCTATTCGTGTCATATTGACACGAAATTAATTATAAAACGCCATTTTGCCATTCTTTTCGCTCGAACTTGCCCTTTGATGCCATAATTAATGTTAAGACAAAACATTTTTTCAATCATTTATTTGTTCGGCAAGCAAAATTCTTCCTAATTTTGCATAGTGTTTTTCATGGTATAGATTTAAGGTTAACTGGATTGGTTGTCGGGAGGCAGCCAATTTCCATATAATAGCCTTTTCATAATTATGTGTTTAAATGAAAAAATCCCGATAACCAACGGCTACCGGGATACTTTTTTATAAGATAAAAAATATTGGGGAACTGGGTCTTAGTTCAATACTTTGTAACCTGCCGCGTTGAGCGCCTTGCGCAGAGCGTCGATATGGTCCACATCACGCGTCTCAAGCTCCATGCGTATCGTGCAGCCGTTGATTTGAGTGCTGGTGTTGATGCGTTCGTGCGATACAGAGATTACATTGCCGCCCTGCTCCGCTACGACGTTGCACACTCCCGACAGCTGTCCGGGCTTGTCGTCGAGGTCGATGATAAACGTATAGTTGCGCCCGCTCTTCGACAGACCGCGCGTAATGACGCGGCTCAGCGTGTTCACATCGATATTGCCGCCCGAAACCAGGCAGACCGTTTTCTTGCCCTTGATGGGTACTTTGTTAAACATCGCTGCCGCAACCGAAACAGCTCCCGCACCTTCGGCGACGAGCTTTTGCTGCTCAATCAGCGCCAATATCGCTGCGGCAATCTCCTCGTCGCTGACCGTAACTACCTCGTCGACATAGAGATTACACATTTCGAATGTATTGACTCCAGGCTCTTTCACAGCTATGCCGTCGGCTATCGTCGACACATTGTTGAGGCGCTGAATGCCGCCTTCCTGAAGCGATGCAACCATCGACGGAGCGCCCGACGACTGAACGCCATAGACCTTGATTTCCGGACGCAGTGTCTTGATTGCAAACGCCACACCCGATATCAGGCCGCCACCACCGATTGGCACAATCACTGCCTCAACGTCGGGCATCTGCTCGAGGATTTCGAGACCAATCGTGCCCTGGCCGGCGATGACCTTCGGGTCGTCAAACGGATGCACAAACGTATATCCGTGTTCGTCGCGCAGCTGCAGAGCTTTGGCATAAGCGTCGTCATATACGCCCGGCACGAGGCACACTTCAGCACCGTAGCTCTTCGTGGCCTCGATTTTCGAAATCGGTGCGCCCGCCGGCAGGCAGATTAGCGACTTGATGCCATTGTGGGTAGCGCCGAGCGCCACACCCTGCGCATGATTGCCTGCCGAACATGCTATGACGCCTCTCGCCTTCTCCTCCTCGGTCAGCTGCGATATCTTATAGTATGCGCCGCGGAGCTTGAACGACCCCGTAAGCTGCAGGTTTTCGGTCTTTAAAAATATCTCCGATTCAGGATTGATTCTCGGCGCGGGTATGATCGACGTCTTGCGGGCCACATCTTTAAGCACCGCTGCCGCATTAAATATTTCACTTATCTCCAACATAATCTATTATTGTTTTGAAAATCAGTTTTGCTCGAATAAATCAGATATTCTGTGCATGCCCAATAATATAACTGCACCAATCAAGGCAGTCACTATATATGCCAGCCACTTTCTGCTGATTTTGGCATATACCCATTTCTGAATGGGCTGCATTATAAAGCCGAATATCAGGACTATTATTAAGGTTACTATCCACATTGTTTATATCACATATAGAGTTTATATCACATATAGATCATGAATAAATCTCTTCCACGCCGAAAACATATTTCAGTATCAGACATATTATTACTGTAATCGAAAGGATTATGCTCAAGATCAGAAGAAACCTTTTCAGTCCCTTTATCCTCGCCGGTAGCCGCCTGTCAATAAGGTTATACGCCAAGACAGCCAGCAACCCGTTTATAGCACCTGTCCAAATGGTATTCATAATCATATTTTTTCTCTGACAAAGTTAATAATTTTTTCCTCGCCCCTATCCTCTCTCCATCAAATCTTTTTATGTACCTTTGCGTTATTATCGTAAATGTAATCAACTATCCCTTCTCTCACATTTGCCCCACTTGATTTTCATAGACTTTTAAACGAATTCCATATGAAAAAAATCCTTATTTGTCTCCTGTTTGCGATGGTTGTTGCCGGTGGCTTGACTGCTTTCGGTGGCGGCGCAGCGTCATCCTCGCAATCCGAGGCAACTCCCGAAGATTCGCTTGTCAACGTTATCGCCTGGTTCAATAAACACGATTCCGTGACTTATATGGTAACCGAAACCTCTTGGAAGTTCAACGGAAACGACACCGTTTTGAAAGCCGGCTCACAGATGAAAGTGCTCATAAATGTTGTTGATTCAACCGCCGAAGGTTATAAAATGGAATATACGTTTTTAGATTTTCCGAGTGTTGCTGTGCCGGATTCCGCCTCTGCAGTGGCGAAATTCCAAAATCAGATAATCGCTAAATTTGCCGATAAGATTATCGGCACTACTGTCCGCTTCGAAACCGATATATATGGCAAGATTACCAAATACAATAATTTGGGCCAAATAAAGCGCCAGGCCAAATCTCTGTTTAAAGATGCCATGAAAGAACTCTCCCGACTTCCTGAGATGAAAGTTCTGAAAGCCTTAGGGTTAAACATAAACGACCTAACGAAAAAAATTGATACCGACCAATTGGTCGATGGCTATCTTGAAGAACTTAATATGCTTTTTAACTATCATGGCAATGCCTTTAGAATTGGCGAGTTTACCGGCAATAACGAAGCCACTGATACTGAGCCTGAGAATACCGCATTCCTCTCGGTTGAGGTCGACAGCGAAGATGGTTCATATCAAATCTTAAGCGACATTGTCAGCGTTATTCCTCGAAGCGAATTAAAAAAGTTACTCGGTGGTATACTCGAATCTGTTTCTGACAAAACCATTACCGAAAGTTTCAACGAAAATTTTGACAAACAGGTCGGAGAAGACGGATCTAAGGATGTCCTTTTTAGAATTGATTATTTGTCCAATGGCTGGCCATACTTTGCCGTGCTGCAAAAAACCACAAATATATCCGGCCGGGGCGAAATCCGACAGCTTCAGATCAACATCGACTCCTACCATTTCGCTCATTAATGCCGCCTTGCAACCATAATATATTTGATAATCAGATGTTTGGTCGAATGACAAAAAGAATTCTTCTCATAATCGCAGTCGTCATAGGCGCATTGACTGCCAATGCGCAAATCATTGAGAACGGCGAGAGCAATCCGACATGGGGCGTGAGAGCCGCCTTTGACGTTAATTTGCCAGGAAAGGTGCATAGCAATGTAATCAACGACGCCATGTTCCGCGCCGGCACGGGAGCTACGATTGGGGCTGTCTGCAACATATGGCTCGGTGGAAAATTCTATCTCGAGCCCGCCGTCTCCCTATTCTACGACACCTACGCCTACAAAGACCTCGTCATCGCAGGCGACGAGTACGAAGAGAGCAACCCCTCGGTCTATAAAGTCGGCTTTCGTGTGCCGCTTGTTGTCGGATACAGCATCAGCATAACCGACGTCATTTCCATCGCGCCCTTTACCGGACCGGAACTGAGCTATGCTTTTGCCGGCAAAATAAAAGTCGATGACAAAGACCGTCTTGACCTCGACGACCTTTCCTTATTCGGAAAATTCGGCAACCAGCGCCGCGTCGAATGCGGTTGGAAGATTGGCGTCGCCTTCTTCTCCGGTATGTGGAGCTTCAACATCGACGGCACTATCGGCATGACCAACCTCATGACCAACGGCACCAAATTCCGCGAATCCCGCGGCTCCGTCTCCCTCACCCGCTACTTCTGATTTCCCCCGTCCTGAAGCTTTTGTCAAAGCGCGGGACGCGCGGTTTTTCTACAACCGGCTGCGCAGCTGCCGGATTCAAGTCTCTCAAAGATTCCGCGCAACAAGCTGCGGCAGCATGCGCAGTTGCGCCCCGGCGCAAGCCCATTTCCACATATGTCTCGCTTCTTTCCCTCCAACTTGCTAGCTTCTTTTTGATTAGATAATATCTAAGAAAAAAATTCGCGAGTATTTGAGACCAAATTATTGTCTCTATTTCATAAGGAATATGTAACTTTGTAATATATAAATCTATTTATCATGAGAAAAATCATTCTTTGTCTCCTCATTATGTTTTGCGCAGGTTCAACTGGCAAGTGCAAAATTAGCGATTTGTTTGAAGAATTCAGTTTTAGGAGTTGAAAAGTTGAGTTTCTTACGCGGTCTCAAGTTCAGTTTACGCCCTACATTGCGGACGAAATTATCAGAAAAGTCATTGAAATTAGATTTTTTAGGGATATACTGCCTGATAAGTTTGTTCTCGTGCTCGACTGCACCTTTCTGCCAGGA
>JAGAOW010000008.1 GCA_017889945.1 Muribaculaceae bacterium | reverse complement strand
GAAATTCATAATAACGCGACAAAGTTAATGCTAATTTTTTGTCTCGTCGTTAAAATAGTGTAATTTTGTCCCCGACAAATTGATTATGTCGGTTCGCATATCCGCGAGGGCGTCTGACGTCCTGCGGAGCGATTGAAAGGGAATCGGGTGAAAATCCCGAACAGACCCGCTGCTGTAAGTCTCATAGTTGCAGCGCCATTGTGTCACTGACCGAGTTGGAGAACAGAGTCGGGAAGACGGCGTGCCGCGAGAGACAAGTCAGAAGACCTGCCGGCTTAACTTCGCGTGAAGGCGCTCGAGGTATAGCGCTGCGAAAAAAGACATTACGTTGAATGAAAGCTTCGTGCTTGACTTTGCCACATCTCACAGGCTTCTGCCTGATGCTCGCTGCCTGCCTGTCGGCCCTGCCGGCAAGGGCTATCGGCTATGCCGACACTACCCATGTGCTCCGCGAACTTGAGGTCAGGGCTGTCCGCCGTCCGCTTGCAACGGTGCAGAAACTCTCGGGCAAGGATTTGCAACGTCTTTCGTCAACGTCGATTGCCGATGCTCTCAAATATTTTTCAGGTGTACAGATAAAAGACTATGGCGGTCTCGGCGGCATGAAGACTATCAATGTCCGTTCGCTCGGGGCTCAGCATGTCGGTGTGTATATCGACGGCATACGCATCACAAACGCGCAGAACGGCACTGTCGATCTCGGCAAATATTCTCTCTCTACCTTAGAATCGGTTTCACTTTACAACGCCAACAAACTCGAACCCTGTCAGGCCGCTTCGGAGTATGCTTCGGGCGCTACGGTCTATCTGCGTACGCGCCGCCCCGAGCGCGACTCGCTGACCGTGCTTGCCGGCGCGGGCTCTTTCAGCACCTACCGCGGCCGCGTCAACGCCCAGTTTAAGCGCAACAGATGGTGCGGTTTTGTCGACGCCGAATATCTCAACTCCAAAGGCGACTATCCCTTTCGTTATCGTTCGCAGTATGAGGACACTGTCGGCCGACGCAAGAATTCCGACATCGAATATACGCGAGTCGAAGCCGCTCTTTTCCGCGGTGGCTTTGCGTCGCACGTCTATGCCTATGTTTCGGAGCGCGGCTGTCCGGGCGGCATAGTCAGACGACTGTCAGACAAATATGTCAACGTCGGACGCGAATGGGACACTGATTTCTTCGTTCAGTCGTCATATCGTCATGGCTTCGACAATCACAATCAGCTGAAGTTCAACATCAAATATTCTCATGAATATCTGCGCTACAAGACGGATTATCCTGAGAATCAGAACACCGCGCGCTACGACAACCACTATTGGCAGAATGACGCCTATGCCTCGGCGTCCTACTCCTATAATCTCCATAACTGGCTGTCGGTCAATGTCGGCTATGACGCACGCATGTCGTGGCTCGACGCCGACCTGAAGCGATTCAGCGTCGTGCGCCGTCTCGACCAGAAAGCCGTGGCCGCCGTTCAGCTCGACCATCGCGGAATGCGTCTTGCGGCATCAGTCTTATATCAGCATTATAAGGATCATACGTTTGCACATGCCGGCGCGGCCGAGCCGCTGGGTCGTTTCACTCCGGCCATAAGTCTCGGCTACAATCTCTTTGGCGTTCAGCTGCGTGCGTGGTATAAGAATATATTCCGAGTGCCGACACTCAACGATTTATATTACACGCAGGCCGGCAACCGCAATCTCAAGCCCGAATACACCCGCCAGTGGAACTTCGGCGCGGAGTATGCGTTCAACCACAGTTCGGGCTTCGGTCTGTCGGTGCAGGCCGATGTCTACATCAACACTATCGACGACCGCATCGTCTGTCTGCCGCTCAGGGGCACATATTCGTGGACAATGCTCAACTATGGCCGAACATACTGCCGCGGCCTGAACTCCACCGCCAACGCTGTTTATGCCCACGGCCCGTGGAATTTCTCTCTGCTGATGTCGCTGACATGGCAGCGCGACCTCGACCGCACCGACCCCAAATCGGATAGCTATAACAAGCCGATCTGCTACTCGCCGACACTGTCGCACGGCATAACGGCCATCGCCGCATGGCGTGTGTTCTCGCTGACTGTTTCCAAGCTCTATGTCGGCAAACGCATGTGGAGTTACGCCGACCCCGAGGACATGCTCAAGCCCTACAATAATATAGACCTGAAGTTCAGCGGCACATGGCGGCGGATGACCGCATCACTCGAAATCAACGACCTGCTCGACGAGCAGTATGAACATATTCCGCGCTATCCCATGCCCGGACGCGCATTTTATTTCACATTGTCTTATTCTTTATAAAAAATAAAATGAATTTCCTCAGACTTTTATTTTGCTCCGCTTTAGCGGTAGCGACGGTAGCTCCGGCTCAAGAGAAACTGATAGTTGTCAACGAAGGCACATGGCAGGCCGACAACGGACGTCTGTCCTACTTCGAAGACGGCACGGTGGTGTCGAACAAATGGTTTCGCGATGTCAACGGAACGAAAATCGGCGACACACCCAACGACATCATTCAGATCAACGACGAGCTGATTGCAATCGCCGTCAACTGGTCGAACATAGTTCAGTTTATCCGTCCCGACGGCAAAGCCGTTGCGGCCACAGAGGATATTCCCAACAACCGACGGCTCGCGACTGACGGCAAATATGTCTATGTCACTTCATATGCCCACGAATGTATGGTCGCAGGCCGAATGACCGACTTCGAAAAGGGCTTCTTCGCAAAAATCGACATCTCGACTTTCAAAGTGGTCGCTGCGACCGAAGTGGGATATGAACCCGACGGCATCGCTTACTACAAGGGCAAACTATTTGTAGTCAACACCGGCGGATATGCCTTTCAGGAAGGCCACGACTACGAGCATACGGTCTCTGTCGTCGATGCCGCGACGATGACGCTCGAGCGCGATGTCGATATCGAACAAATCAATCTCTACGGAAAGGTTTCGCGCTCAGGCCGTTATATGTGCATCAGCTCGCCGGGCGACTATTATGAGGTTTCGGCGGCCACAATCATCCTTGACTGTCAGCGCGTTATCGACAACATGCCCGACAGCGACTGCTTTGTCAAGCTGCCATATGCTGCAACCTACAACACAGTGGGCCGCGACGGCACATTCTATGCACTCGGTTCGCAATACTCCTATATCTCAGGCGACTTCATCTTCGATTTCGTCAGCATCAATCCGAGCGAAGTGATTGAGAGCGGCGGTGCGTCGGGCGTCGAGGAATCGCTGCCCGGTACGATTGCCGAAGATGTCGAAAAATTCGGATCGCCTTATGGCATATATGTCAACCCCTATACAGGCTATTATTACGCCACAGATGCTGGCGGCTATCAGTCGGGAGGCGCTCTGCATCAGTGGAATCCCGAGGGTCAGCATATAGGTTCGTGGTCGCTGTATATCAATCCGGGTTCTTTCCTCGCGCTGCCTCCCGACGGCCATTTCAGCGGAATCGAAGATGTCACTGCCGACAGAGCCGACGGACCTGAGATTTACTACAATCTTCAGGGCATAGCCTCGGAGCGTGCATGGTCGGGCATCAACATCGTGCGGACTGCTGACGGAAAGGTTAAAAAGATATACCGCAAGTAATCAGAATATTATCAGACCTGTAAGTCCTGCGGCGACAATAAGGAATATCGGATGGATTTTGGTCGTGAGCGTCACGACAAGGGCAACTGCGGCCAAAACTATGCTTTTGATGATGTCGGGCTCGACATAGCCGAAGTTCTCTCCGTTCATCAGCAGGAGGGCAGCCGAGGCTATGAGTCCGACGACGACGGGGCGCAAGCCGTTGAAAATGCCTTTGATGACGACGCTGTCCTTGTGGCGGCGGATGTAGTGGCTGGCGTAGCGGACAAGCAGAAACGACGGCAGAATCACTACCAGCGTGCAAAGCAGCGAGCCGAGAATGCCCCATAGCGGCGACGCGAGCTCCGATGAGGAGTTCATCGGAGCGACATAGCCGATATATGTGGCCGAGTTTATGCCTATCGGACCGGGGGTCATCTGCGATATGGCGACAATGTCGGTAACCATTTTTTCGCTTATCCAGCCGGGTGTGACGATTTCGTTTTCGATCAAGGCAAGCATCGCATAGCCGCCTCCGAAGCCGAAGAAGCCGATTTTAAGATAGCTCCAGATGAGTTTCAGATAGATAGTCATTGCCGTCCGTCCTCCTTTGCCGATTGATGACGTCGGACGCTGCGGCTGAGTATATACCAGCCGGCTGCTCCGCCGAGAACTATATATAATATAGGATTGGAAATATATGGCAGTTTTGACCATATAAGCAGGGCGACGGCCGCCGGAATCCACGCGGTGCGCAGCCCGATGCCGGCTGAACGCGCCGAACTTATGACCGGAGCGACTATCAGAGCCACTACTACCGGGCGTATGCCTTTGAAGATGCTCGACAGGATGGGGTTGTTGGTTATCATGTCGGGCGTGAGGAAGATGGCTATGAGCAGGATTATCATGAAGCTCGGCGCAATAGTGCCGGCAGCCGCGCATACGCTGCCTTTCAGGCCGCGCAGCTTGTCGCCCACCGCAACCGAAATGTTGACGGCAAGAATGCCCGGCAGCGATTGGGCCACGGCAAGAAGATCGAGAAATTCCTTGCGGTCTATCCAATGATATTTGTCGACAATCTCGCGTTCGATGATGCTGATCATCGCCCAGCCGCCTCCGAATGTGAAAGCGCCTATTTTGAAAAAAGTGGCGAAGAGACGCGTCAGTGATGAATTGTCGTTCATATGCTGAGTTTATGCCCGATTCATGGGGCAACAGACTTTCATAAAAATGTTTTCTGACTGAACAGTCGTTTTGAGACTGCAAAATTAGTCAATTAGAATGAAAAAATCGCCCTCGGCGACCATCGAAAGGTTGCAGAGGGCGATATATGCTGTCTATCAAGCTGTCAAACTATTTTCCTTCAGGTAGTTTGAATTTTATGTTGATGTTTTGGTACGACCTGACCGGATTTTCGTTGATAAACGCCGGTATCCACTTGGGCATCTTTTCCAACAGACGCAGTGCTTCAACTGAAAGCGGCCCTTGATTGATGAATAGCTTGGGATTGATTATCGAACCGTCTCTGTCGATGTTGCATTGAACAGACACAACCGGACTGTTTCTGATTTTGTCCTTATTGTCTTTAAAGAACTCGATAATTTCATCGGTATATACGATATTATCCTCTACCCATTTATCCAAAGCTTCTTGTCCGCCGGGAAACTCCGAGTTGACTGTGATTTTTCTGGCATCGTATTCCACTTCAGGGTCGGAAGCTTTGACTTTGGCCGCGATTTTGGCTCTGTCTTCGGGAGGAAGTGTAAAATCGATAAAGGCATAAGACCTTGCGCATACATCTTTTCCGTCGTACTTGCCCGGAATCCATTTGGGCATAGACTTTATGAGTCTGACAACTTCTTTTTTGAACGAGGGCAGATCGGGGTTGGCTCTTTCGATATCGATGTCTTCGATCGAACCGTCGGGCATTACCGTAAAGTTGGCTATGACTGAGCCCTGAATGCCTTTTTTCTTAGCGTCGGAGGGATATTTGAGATTCTTTTTTATCCATTTGTTTTGAGCCGTGTAGGGGTGTTCTCCCGGAAATTCAGGGCGGCGTTCGAGAACATGGCCGGGGTAAACCTTTTGATTTTCTGGGATGTCTGCGGTCACAATGGAGTCAGTCTCCGCTTCCCGCTGCTTTCGGCCTGCATAGTAGTTGTTAAGTCTTTCGAGAACTTCGTCGGAGACCTTCGGCACATCTTCCATGCCATGTGCTTCGAGCCACGTTTTGCGACGGTTCAATTCGGCGAGAGTTTCCTCATTGATGTTGGGCAGTATGCCGCTGCATTTGTGGTTATGGGTCGGGAAATTGAACTCGGAAGGAGTGCCTTTGATTGCGTTTTCATTGTAAACCAACAGTTTGTTGGGTGAGTCTCCATATCGGATGTTGTCGAGCATAAGCCTGATATAGTCGTCTTTCTTCTCATAGCCTTTGTCGTTGAGGGCGATTTTTAGAAGCAGAGCCGGATGGGCCGCTTTTTGCAGGTAGATGCCGATACAGTGTTGGTAGCGTCCGAGAAATTTGTTTTGAAAATCAAATTCGTAGATTACCGCAGTGTCGGCATTGGCATATTGCGACATGTCGTCCTCGGCAATAATTGTCAGCAAGGGCGTGACGTCGAATTCCATGTTGTCGCGGCTGTTGCGGAGTTCAAACTCGAAGTCTTTTGCGGCGCGGAGAGGGGGAAGCATTGCTTTGAAATAACTGTGTCTGGGATAGATGAATGCCGCCTCTTCGTTGTCGGCCTCGATGGCAGTCCGGGCAATAATATGCCTCATGTCGTGACCGACTCCGTGCCAGTTTGAATTGATGTTGTTCTTGCCGATGTCGTCGCGGCCTCTGAGGTCAATGACAGAGAATGATTCGGGCTTGGTAATGCTGACATCGTAATTATCTTTGAGTAAGGAAACATATTGTTCGAATTGATCGATCTGGCGTTCTTGAAAAGTCGTTTCCGCGTAGCCGAGCCGGTTGACGTCGGCAGTGTCGGCGCTTTCGGCCATGGCGGCCAGGCATGCAAATAAGAAAGCCGGCGCAAACAGTCTGATTGATGGTTTCATGTGTGTATGAATTTAGTTTGTAATTATTTGTCTTTGGCTAATTTGAAAGTCACGGGCAGGATAAAGTAGGTTTTGACCGGGTGGCCGTCAGAATAGCCGGGTTCCCAGCGTGGCATTGAAGAGACCAAACGAATGGCCTCGTTGTTGAGGGTCTCTGTCAGTCCGTGGACTATTTCGGGATTCTCGACCACGCCGCATTCTGAGATGACGAATCTGACTATGACCTTGCCTTCGATCTTGGCCTTGACGTCGTCGGCGGGGTAGACGAGATTGTCGGATATCCATCTGTACATGCTCTCCGGCCCGCCGGGATATCTGGGCAGACGGGGCACGGACGACATCTTATACGGCTCGCGGCTCATGTATAGATAGGGATTGTGCATGATGACGTGGGGATTGTGCATCTTGCCTTTAAGGATGAAGGGCACGAGCTTGGTGCAGCGTGAGCTGACGTTTTTGCCATTGCTTGTCGCAGGATTCCATTTGGGCATGGTCTGAAACAGCCTTGTCGCTTCGTCGGCAAATTGCCTGTCGCCTCCCATCATGCCTTTGGGAGTGACTTCGCTTATCGTGCCGTCGGCGCTGACGATAAATTGGACGAGAATGTTTGTCTCAGTGCCTTTTTTCAGGGCTTTCTCGGGATATATCATATGCTGTTCGATCCATTGGAGCATGGCTTCGTCGCCGCCCGGAAATTCAGGCGATTTTTCAATCTCTGAATAGGAGTAAATCTTTTCCGGCGAGTCGTTGGCGCTCATCGCCACAGAAAGCGAGGAAAAAATTAGTGCCATTAATAATAGATAGCGTTTCATCGGAGTAAGTATATAGTTATGGTATAATAGCGTGGTATGAGCCGGGCCGCAGTTTATCTTAAAAATGAGATAAAGAGGTCACGGTCGGGGGAGTCGTGCTCGTCGATGTGGCGCTTTATGCGGTGGCGCATCGTGCGCAAGGCGTTGGGCGACTTGATGTTGAGGATGGTTGTGATCGACGGCCCGGAGAAGCCGGCAAACGATAGAACGACAAAGCGATAGTTGCGTTCGGTCAGGGTAGGATACTGACTGCGGAATTTGGTCATCAGACCGTCGAAGCGGTCATTGACAAAGTCTTCGATTTCGGTCAGCGCTTCATCGGTGCGGAAAGTGGCGACGAGTTTGGCCACATTCTTTCCGAGCATGGCATAGCCGTCGCTTGTGTCGGGCATGCAGCTCGATATCTCGCATAGCGAGTTGATTACCGAATAATGCGATGCGAATGCTTTGTGACGCTTGTCGCCTGCCGGTTCAAGAGGCTGTGCGTCAGCGGCGTTATGGCTGTCGATGACTTTCTGAAGCCGGTCGATGTCCGACAGCAGGGCCTCGCTGCGGTAGGCCTTCTCGCGCAATCGCCGTCTGTAGATTATGATTATCGCTATCAGCAGGGCGCAAAACAGGACTGCGATTATGCTCCAGGCCCACATCAGAGTGCGGGTGGAGAGGAGTTCGTCCTTGCGGTTTTCGGACTGCTGCTTGTAGTATTCGCTGACTATCGAGGTATATGGGTGGGTCAGAAGCTGTCGGCGAGTGCCCGCATAGTCATTGAAATAGCGCAGGAAGGCGTTGTAGGCCGAGTGATATTTGTTGAGCTTTGCGAACAACACAGACTGACTCAGTTCAAACTGGGTGGTGTCGGCCTGTTCGTAGAGATAGAGTCCGGCTTCTCCGAGGGCCTTGCCGGCAGCCTCGTAGTCGCCCGTGAAGCTGTAGAGCCTTGAGCGTTGGGAGAGTTCGACCGACGTAAGCCCCTTGGCATACATGGCGACCGAGTCGAGATGGATGTTGGCCGCGGAGTAGTCGCCCTTTTGAGTATAAATATCGGTCATCAGGCGATGATAAGCGGCGTAGAAGGCCGGAGCTCCGACGATTGCGGAGTCTGCTCTGATGGCGCTCAGCACCACGAGTGCGCTGTCGATACGGCCGAGAGACACAAGCGCTTCGGCCACAGAGAGATACTCGCGGATGGCGTGAACCGGCCTTGCCGCTTTTAAAAAGCATTGTCTGGCTGAGTCGGCAAGTTCGAGGTGTTTGGATTCAACCATAAGCGAGCTGTAGATGTCGGCCTGCTCGCGATAGGCCATGGCCTGATAGAAGCAATTGCCTGTGCCGGCAGCTTTTTCGGCGGCTTCAATCAGAGAGATGAGCGCATCGGCATAGTTCTGATTGTAGCCCTGCACGACACCATTATAGAACAGTGCCTGCACTTCAAGGCTGTCGCCGCGCCCGCGGAAGAATTCGGCGGCTATCGCCGTCAGCGAATCGTTGAGGTATCGGCGGTAAGTCTTTTCGTTTGCCTTGACGAGCAGAACGGTGTGCCATGCCCTTGTCATGTCCGACTCATTGCTGCTGTCGAGCGAATCAAGAAGCGTCAAGGCAGCTTCAGGTCTGACGAAAATCAGGCCATCGGCTATCATGAGCTTTTCTTTGACAGCATTGTCGCGCCCGCAGGCCACCAACAACAAAACGACGGATAATATGACAGTTATGATATGTTTCACGATTGCAAAGTTATTAAAAGGAAGTGCCGATGCCAAATATTTGACCGTTATATGGTGTTACATCGGACTTTATATCAATATTGCAAGCGTTTGAAATATAGGGTTTTAATTTTGAAAATGGATTTAAAATTTGTTACAAGTGCGCATGTTGTCATTAATTTATTGATAATCAGTGTGTTAGCTGATTGTAGTGTTATATGGCTGATTTTCAATATGATGTAAAAAAATAAAGCTTTCGGTATAAACCAAAAGCTTTATTTTATTGAACTTATTTAAGAATAGTCTGTATATCAAATCCAGCGGGTGTAGGCGAAGTCCTGGCGGTGGGGGAGGTTGGGATTGTAGGGGTACAATCTGTAGCCGTAGCGGAATACGCCGGGGTCTTTGGTCTTGGTTTCAAGTTCGTAGGTAAGGACGTTGCCTTCTTCTTTGACGACTTTGAACTGCTGGGTGGCAACGAAGTGTTCGACGCCGTCTTCGACGCGGTGGATGACGAGCTCGAGGTGGAGGTCACGACCGAGGCCGTTGGTGTCGATGATGGCTTCGAGGCGCACGGGCTGGCCTGTGACTGCATTTGAGATTTCGCCTGAGTGGCGGATGTCAAATACTTTGATGCCATCCCACGCTGCAGCTACTTTTTCTTTCCATGCGACAATTTCTTTGGCGAGAGCTGCGTCGTTGGCCAGAAGTTTCTTGGTGCGGGCTGCTTCGGGGTTGTAGAAGCGGACGATGTAGTCGTCGATCATGCGCTTCATTGTGAAGTGGGGCGCGATGTCGCCGATCGAACGTTTGATATACTGAATCCATTCGGGCGAGTAGCCTTGGAGTTCTTGGCGAAGTAGAGGGGTATAATCTCGTTTTCGAGCATCGAGTAGATTGTGGCTGCATCGAGTTTGTCCTGCTGCGACTGGTCGGTGTAGGTGCGTTTGTCGGTAAGGGCCCAGCCTGCTTTTTCGTTGAAGCGGTAGCCTTCATACCACCAGCCGTCGAGGACTGAGAAGTTGAGCACGCCGTTCATCTCAGCTTTTTCGCCCGATGTGCCCGATGCCTCAAGGGGACGGGTCGGGGTGTTGAGCCAGATGTCGACACCTGTGACGAGACGTTTTGCGACAATCATGTTATAGTCTTCGAGGAAGATGATTTTGCCTTCGAATTCGGGCATGCGCGAAATCTTCATAATCTGCTTGATGAGGCCCTGGCCTGCGCCGTCGGCGGGGTGTGCCTTGCCTGAGAAGATGAACTGAACGGGGAAGTTCTCGTTGTTGACGATTTTGGCGAGACGGTCGAGGTCGGTAAAGAGCAGGTGTGCGCGTTTGTATGTTGCAAATCGGCGTGCGAAGCCAATGATGAGTGCGTTGGGGTTGATTTTGTCGACAACTTTCATCACGGCTGTGGGGTCGCCCTGATTGGCAAGCCATTTGGCTTTGAAGTCGCGTTTGACGAAGTTGATGAATTTCTCTTTGAGGCGGCAGCGCATTTCCCAGATGTCTTCGTCGGGAACTTGGAAGATGCCTTTCCACGCTTCGGGGTTGCTTGAGTCGGAGAAGACCTGCTGTCCGAGACGGTTCCAGTAGAATTCTTTCCATTCGCTTGCGGCCCAGGTGGGCATGTGGACGCCGTTGGTGACGTAGCCTACATGGCTTTCTTCCCATGAGTAGCCTTTCCAAATGCCGGCAAACATTTTCTTCGACACTTCGCCGTGAAGCCAGCTGACGCCGTTGGCTTCCTGGCATGTGTTGAGGGCGAAGACGCTCATCGAGAAGCGTTCGTTGGTGTTGGGGTTTTCGCGGCCCATGTTCATGAGGTCGTTCCACGAGATGCCGAGTTTGGCGGGGTATTCGCCCATGTATTTGCCGAAGAG
>JAGAOW010000137.1 GCA_017889945.1 Muribaculaceae bacterium | reverse complement strand
GTCGGGATAGCTGTCGTAGGTGACAAGGCTGAAGCCGTCGGGATGGGTGTTCTCGAAATCATCCATTGCGTTGAAAAACGCCAGAGCGTCGGTGTCTTTGATCTGCTTCCTCAGATTCGCGGGCAACGCAGCCGAAGCAGCCAGAGATACGGCGGCAAGGGCGATGGCAAGTAACTTTTTCATGATCAGTAAATTGGGGTAAATGAATTGTCTGTATAAGGATCGGTCACAGAAGAGAGCAATTCCTGTTGAAGCACAAGCTGCTGAGCCAGAAGCCCGTCGATATAATCGCCCACAGGTATGTCGAGGTCAGTCGGGGCGTCGGGCTGATAAGGGATAGACTCCGGAAGCAGAATCTTCACGGTATCTTTGGCGACATGGCGGCGTGAGACCGGAATTACCTGTTGCCGTGGCTCCGCTTTCACGGACGGCGCCGGGCTGACCGGGGGAGCTTCGGCAACAATCGCTTCGCGCACGGAAGGCGCCGATGGAGCAGCGACGACTTCGGCGTTGCGGTCAACGTTCACACACAGAAGCGCAATGCAGGCGGCCGCCACACAGCCTGCGACAGGCAGCAGCCAACGCATCCTGCGCCGCTTCACCGGAGCCTGGGCAAGCACTCGCAGTTCCCAGCCGGGCGAAGGACGCATCTCTTCCGTCATCAGGCGCAAAGCCTCACGGAGGGCATCGTTTTCAATGTCGTTTTTTCCGTTCATTTATTATTCGTGCAAGTTTGTTTCTCAATCGGTAAAGGCGGCTCGAGATCACCGGACGGTTCAGCTGCATTATGTAGGCGACTTCGTCGAGGGGAATATCGTCAAAATACACCAGCGTCAGCAGCGTCCTCTCCACCGGCGCCAAAAGTTCCAGCGCCTCTCTCAGCAAGTCGATGTCGGCTTCAAGGTTCTCGTCAGTGTCGTCACAATCCTCAGCCGCGGTCAGCTCCGAGATTTCGCCCGTCGGAATTGTGCGCCGGCGCAGCGAATCGACCGATCGGTTGTAGGCTATACGCCCGAGCCAGGTCTGAAATGACGCGACTGACTCATCGAAACGGCCGATGGCCCGGAAAGCGCTGATGAAAGTATCCTGGACCGCTTCTTCGGCATCGCGCGGATCGCGGATCATCATCCCGACAATAGAGGAGACGAACGCACCGTAGCGCCGCATGGCCTCGCTGTAGGCACCTCGGCTATGTCGCCGGAGTCCTTCGATCATCTCTTCTCTGCCGTCGGATTTATGTTCCATGCCCTAATATACGCGGAGAGTTTCGAAATATGACGCAGAACGGCAAAAAAATTTACAAGGGGAGCTCCTTCGGCCAAAAATTGGGTTTAGCCCCCTCGTAAATCGACTGATAGCCATAAGAGGCAGTTTCACCCCCTTAGCTCTCTATATTCCTGATTTATTGATTCAAACGCCCGTTTATTCCTTGATTCTTATTATGGTCAGGCCGTCGCGCACCGGGACAATGCAGACTTCGACGCGGGAATCTTTTGCGACCATGTCGTTGAACTCCATGATTCCGCGTGTCTGTGCATCGGACGGCGGAGGCGTCTGAGCCACTTTGCCGTCCCACAGGGTGTTGTCGGCGATGATGTAACCGCCGGGGTTGACACGGTCAACGAGCATTTCGTAATACTGCGGATAATG
>JAGAOW010000136.1 GCA_017889945.1 Muribaculaceae bacterium | reverse complement strand
TTGTGGTCGTCGAAATATTCTTCGTACAACTTGTGTATCTGATTCAGTTCGATGGGCGTGTCGAGATAGGCGGCCACAAGTGTGCCGCGTGGGAAACTGCCGCCGAACGACAGCAGGTTGAGCGGTGCGTTGAAACTCGATTGCAGGCTGCGCAGGGTCGTGCATATTTCGTCGAGCTGTGGATGAACAAAGGCGCGCGACAGCGAAATATTGTCGTGACGGTATTCAAAGTCGATGACGCTTTCGGGCGCAGTCTCGGTGTCGGTAGTGCCGGTTATAGCCGTGATATGGATAGGAGAGTTGAGCATCAGGTTCTTGGCTAAGGGCAGCAGCGCGAGTTCCACAGCCATGGCCACACTGCCCGGCGTAGCTACATGCAGTGCGCCGCGGACCATAGGTTTGCGGTTAAGCTCCGACAGACCGTAGACAAAGTCCGAAGTCTCGGAGGCTGTGCGGAAGTCGCCCGACAAGTCAATGAATTTAAGCTTTTCAGGCAGAGTGACCGATTCGAGCAGCGCGCTCGTCCGGCCCTTGGGCAGACAACTGAAAACCACATCGACATTCTCAAGGTCTATTTCCGACGAGAATTTCATCGGCGTCTCGCCTGTGAGTCCGTGATGCACTTCGCTGACTGACTTTCCGTATTCGTCAGGGTTGTTGACCCACATCAGTTCGACGTCGGGATGGTTGATAAGTAGTCTGATTAGCTCGCCGGCTCTGTGGCCGGCTCCGCCGATAATGCCTGCTTTAATCATGGTGGGGAGGGATGATATGGTTGTTAGTGAGATTTTTCGTTTCCGAAAATATCATTGTATATGATATCGCTTGCTCCTATGCTGTCGCGGATATATTTTTCCGCTGCTTTGCCTGCGGCCTTGCGGTCCGACGGGTCATTGTAGAGCCTGTTCATAGCTGCGTTAAACTCCGAAGCGTTGCTGTAGGTAAAACCGCCTCCGAGTTTGATAAGCTCATGTGCTTCCTTGAATTTCTTGTGATTTGGCCCGAATACAACGGGTATGCCGTAGACCGCAGCCTCGTTGAGATTGTGTATGCCGCCGCCGAAGCCGCCGCCGATGACTGCTACGCTGCCATAACGGTAGAGACTGCTGAGCAGACCGAAACAGTCGATGATCACATATCGCACATTGCTGTCAAGCGAGTCGCTGTTGCCGCGGATTTCCGAGAGCAGACGCGTCTTGGCGTTGCCCAGACGGTGGCGGAGCGACTCGAGTCGCGCATGGTCAAACTCATGTGGCGCGATGATGGCTTTCACTTCAGGATGTCCTTTCAGCCAGGGGATATAAATCTCCTCGTCGGGCTGCCAGCTGCTTCCCGCTATCATCGTAAAGGGAGAATCGCTCACAAAACGCTCGATTTCAGCAACACTTTTGGCCTGCGACAGTATGTCGCTCACTCGGTCGAAACGTGTGTCGCCCGCTACTGTGACATTTTCTATGCCTATGCATGCGAGTAGGGCCTCCGATGTGCTGTCCTGAACATAAAGATGTTCATAGCAGCGCAGCATTTTGCGGAACATGCCGCCCCACGGTTTGAAAAAGCGTTGACCCTGACGGAATATCGATGAAATGATATATGTCGGCACTCCCGACTCCTTGAGCTGCATCAGATAGTTGCCCCAGAACTCATATTTGGCAAAAATAGCCATCTTGGGCTTTGCTGCGTCAAGAAAGCGTTTCACGCGGGCCGGAGTGTCAAACGGCAGATAGGCCACACAGTCAACCTTGTCATAGTTACTCCGGATTTCATAGCCCGAAGGCGAGAAAAACGTCAGCAACAGTTTCTTCTCGGGATGATTGCGGCGCAACCGCTCGATTATCGGGCGTGCTTGCTCAAATTCGCCTAACGATGCGGCGTGAAACCACACATCGAAGCCATCAGGCGCCACTGTCAGCCTGCGATGTTTGAGACCTGCGAGAGTCTCATGCTGACCGCGCAGCATTTTGCTGATTTTCTCAGACCGCAGCGACGCTATTTTTGCTCCGAGCGCAAATGCTTGTATGCCGAAGTTATACAGCGGGTTCATCAGCCTTGATGCGTTCGATGGCAAGACGTATGCGGCGGATGGTCTCCTCGCGGCCGAGCAGTTCGGTTATGTCGAACATATGCGGGCCTTTACATTCTCCGACTACCGACAGACGGAATGCATTCATCACATTGCCCATGTGATAGCCTTTCGAGGTAATCCAGTCGAGAATGGGCTGCTCTGCGGCAGCCGAGCTGAAATCTTCGAGTGCGTTCAGACGCTCGATGAGTTCGGCCATTATTGCCGGTGTCTCGGCGCTCCAGCGTTTCTTTATCGCCTTGGGGTCATAGCTTTCGGGCTCTTGGAAGAAGAAAGCGCACTGGTCCCACAGGTCTTTGACAAAGTTTATGCGGCCCTTGACCATGCCGACTACGCGGGTTATATAGCTGTCGCTGTAGTCGTTGGGGTTCACACCGTGCTCGCGGAGCACAGGTTTGAACATCTGGGCCAACTGGGCGTCATCGACGTTCTGTAGATATGTGTGGTTGAACCATTTGCCCTTTTCAAACGCGAATTTTGCGCCTGACTTCGAGCAATGCTCAAACGAGAATTTTTCAATCAGGTCCTGCATCGACATTATTTCGGTGTCGTCGCCCGGATTCCAGCCCAACAGGGCGAGGAAGTTGACGACAGCTTCGGGCAGATAGCCGCTTTCGCGGTAACCGCTCGAGATATTGCCGCTTGCCGGGTCATGCCATTCAAGTGGGAAAACCGGGAAACCGAGACGGTCGCCGTCGCGCTTGCTCAGTTTGCCTTTGCCGTCGGGCTTGAGAAGCAGAGGCAGATGGACAAACTGCGGCATCGTGTCGTTCCAGCCGAAAGCCTCATAGAGAAGCACATGCAGCGGAGCCGACGGCAGCCATTCCTCGCCGCGAATCACATGCGACACCTTCATCAGATGATCGTCGACTATGTTGGCCAGATGGTAGGTCGGCAGGTCGTCTGCGCTCTTATAGAGCACCTTGTCGTCGAGTATATCGCTCTTGATTGTGACTTTGCCGCGGATGAGGTCATTGACCTCAACAGGGCGACCCGGCTCGATTTTGAAACGGACTACATACTGTTCGCCCGCGTCGATGCGGCGTTTGACCTCGTCGGCCGGCAGCGTAAGCGAATTGGTCATCTCCATGCGCGTCGAGGCGTCATACTGGAAGTTCGCTACTGCCGAACGTTTGGTTTCGAGTTGTTCGGGGGTGTCGAATGCTATGTAGGCGCGGTCGGCGTCGAGAAGCATTTTGACATGCTCGCGGTATATGTCGCGGCGTTCGCTCTGTTTATATGGTCCGTAAGGGCCGCCTTCGCGCACGCCTTCATCGATGCCGATGCCTAACCATGCGAGTGCTTCGTTTATATAATCTTCGGCTCCGGGCACGAAACGGTGCGAGTCGGTGTCTTCGATGCGTAGTATCATCTTGCCGCCGTGGTGGCGCGCAAAAAGATAGTTGTAGAGGGCTGTCCTTACGCCTCCGATATGAAGTGGTCCGGTCGGCGACGGGGCAAATCTCACTCTGACTTCACGTTCCATTTTGGTCTGTTTTCTTGTCTTTTTTGGTTTGATGTCGCAAAATTAAGAAAAAATAACCAATTCTTAAAATATTAGTTTACTCCATCGCTGCAACTACACTACATCAGAAACATCAGACCGGTCGATAACGGATGGAAATTGAAGCGCTGCGAACCTGTAAGCATTTTGTAAGGCGAGTAGCGCACGAATACTCCTCCGCCCGGAAAGATGCGGGCCATGGCGAAGAGGTCGACCGTAAACAGCCTCAGATTGATGCCGTTGACGCTGTCTTTGATTTTGCGCCCGTCTTCATACCATGAGGTCAGTACCGAGCCGTGGGTGTTGAGATTGAAAATCGGACCGAACACCATTTGCATCTGTGAGCCGAAGAGCTTGGCCGGCAGATTCTGATGCCACAACATCGGAAACTGCACGCTGAAGACCTTGATGCGCGACAGTCGCGTACTTGCACCTTCGGGATAGCTTCCTGTGCCGACAATGCCGTCTGTGACCGTGAAGCGGCTGTCGAGCGTGGTGCGCCAGTTGCGCCAGTCGATGCCGACACCCATCGTAAACGAATTGCCGTGACGGTTGGTGGCTTTGGCTGCTATGATGTTGAGCCACGACACTTCAAACGATTTCCCTTGCTCCACGTTCGACCCGCCGGGAGCGCCCGGTGCAGAGCAGAATCCTATGCCGAAGCCTTCCGAAGTTGCGTCCCAGCTGATACCCGAGCGTTTTTTGCGTTTGTCGCCCAAAAGCGACAGGCCGCCCTTGCTGATATGCGACACAATCGTGGCGTTGGGCGAATACTGCTGTTTGAAGACTATCGTGTCATTTTTGTAGCCTATGATTTCTGTGTTCATGCCTGCGGCCGATTCTGTGATCACGACGCGCTTGGGATTCATGATGATTGTACTTTCTTCGGCCGAAGCGGCCACAACGTTTGATGTTAATGCTGCGAGCAATAATAATATTTTGGTGTTCATGATGCTTGTGCGATTGATTAAAATCCTATTGAAAGTCCCAATGAAACGCTGTCATATTGCGGGCCGTGCTGAGGCTTGAACGCCGACATAGGCGAATATCTCACATACAGTGCTATTACGCCGCGTAAGCCGATGCGGGCTATGGCATCTACGGTCAGCATTCGCTGATGAAGACCTTTAAAGACCGTTTTGTGTTTGTTTTGGTCTGAATGCCATGAGGTCTTGGCCGTCGTGTAAGTGTTCAGATTCGCCACTCCGCCTATCTCAATGCCTAAGTTGTCATATATGTTTTGGTACAGAAGCACCGGTACTTGGAGCGAAAACGAGCTTATCGATGAACTCACATTGTGAAACCCTTCTGCAATTGGTTTCAGATAGAGATTACCATGGTCCGCGTCAGGCATCATACCCCCGCCGATTGGCAGTCGGCGATACACCCATCCTGCGCCGACCGACAGTTCGGTCGAGGACGACAGGGCGATGCCGCCTTTGACGAGATTGAGCATTCCGATTTCCCATCCGGCGCGCTTGAAGCCCTTCTCGGCGTCTGTGCCTATGACTGCTCCGCCATAGAGGTCGCAGAAATAGTCGATATATGAGCCGCGCTTCTTCTTGGATGCCGTTTTGATAAAGGGCATAAGTATATCCGGCTCGTCGCTGCCCGCTGCGATGTTGCTTGTGTCCGTGACCGAACTCTCATAGCGGAATATACCCTCGCGGCCGTTTATTTCCACTCGGCGGCTGTTCCCTTTGCTTATTACGGTTACGCTGTGCGGATTATTGGCCACATATACCGTGTCGATTTCGCCGCTGGCCTTGATGATGCCTGTCGACATTGCGGCAAGCAATAGTGTGATGATTGTTTTGCGTATCATTTGTTTATTCGTTTTTTAACAGCTTCTTGATATCTTCGGGTCTTGCGCTGCCCGCCATGTAGACGAGCATGATTTTATTGCCGCCTTTCAGATGACGGTTCACATAAAATATATAGCGGTTGGTCTTGCCCTTGGGCTGGAGCATGAATTGGGCGTAGTAGAGCTGACCGTCTATATATTTCACTTCGCGGCTCATTGCCTTTGTGCCGTCTTTGGCCACAGCCGCGGCGATTTCGTCGGCGCTTTCGGGCATATCTGTCAGCACCAGACTGCGGTAGAGTTCAAGATGCGACCCCTTGAGCGCTTCGCCCGACACTATGGTCTCGACGACTTTTTCCGACTTGCGGTAGCGCTCGCCGAAGAGGGCGTTGATGTTGAGATTGGCCTGTGCCGAAGCTGCCATAGCCGTCAACATTAGTGTGAGTAGGATGAGAGTATGTTTCATAATCATAATGTGATTTCTTTTGCGAGGATTGAAAACTGCGACTCGATGTCGTTCTCGATTGAGCCGGCCGCATCGCCGAGCGTTTGCAGGTCGGCGCTTATCATCGCCATTACCCGCTGATTGTCCGTGATAGTCGTGCCGCCGACATAGGCTATACAGCGGTTGTCTGTCTCACGACCTCCATCCGACAGCGCGATTGCTGCCGCCGAAATGGCGATTGCTGCGATTGCTGCCGCCGCAGCGAAGTGGCGAGGCCGGCGGCTGTGTGAACTCTGCGATTCGTGGCGGGTCGCCGCGAAGTAGCCAAGCACGGCTCTCGCCTCTTCTATTTCTGGACTTAACAGCTTTGTGCGGCTTAGCGCTGTCCGCAGTTCGCGCTCTTCGGCTTCGCTTGCCGTAGCCTCAAAGTAGCGTTCGATTAGCGTGTGGATGCGCTTTATGTCATTGTAGTCGTTCATATGCTATGATTTTTTTTGACGGGAGAGATAAATCATGCGCACAGTCCGGCGTGCGCGGCTCAATATCATTCTTACATTATTTTCACTTATGCCGAGTGTGTCGGCTATGTCTTCGAAGTCCATGCCCATGGTGTCGCGCATCGTGATTACACGGCGTTCGCGTTCGCCCAACTCGCGCTCGATGATGCCGCGCACCGACTCGTAGGTCTCGTGCCTGTCGTCATCGTCCTCATCTGCCTGCTGCGTGATGGCCGTGTCGAGCGGTTCTGTTCCGTTGTTCTGACGGCGGCGCAGATTGTCTATGCAGATATTGCGTACTGTGATTGTCGAAAGACCCTCGGCCTGAGATTCCGATTCGATTGCGTCGCGTCGCTGCCACAGACGGTAGAAAGCATCCTGAAGAGCATCGTCGGCCTCTGCGTCGTCTGCGAGCATACGGCTTGCCATCATGTGAAGCCGCTGCCTGATGCCGATAAATGTTTTAGTCAGTATATCCATTGCTCTGTTTGCTTTCTGTTACTTAGACGCACCCTCCGCGATTTTGTAACAAACTTAGCAAAAAAAATTATATCTTTGCTGATATAAATAAATCCTGAAATGAATCTGAACAAAAACAATATGGCAGCTTCGCCCTCCAATCGGAGGATAGTAGTGCTCGACGGATATGTGGCAAACAGCGGCGACCTTTCCTGGGACGCATTGGCCGAACTTGGCCGGCTGATGGTATATGAACGCACTTCGCCCGCTCAGATTGTCGACCGATGCCGTGGCGCTTTTGCCGTCTTTACCAACAAAGTGGTGCTCGATGCGCAGACCATCGGCATGTTGCCCGATTTGAAATTTATCGGTGTCCTCGCCACCGGCTACAACAATGTCGACATTCAGGCAGCCCGCCGCGCCTGCATTACCGTCTGCA
>JAGAOW010000135.1 GCA_017889945.1 Muribaculaceae bacterium | reverse complement strand
CTCGCCAGAAGGAGAGAGGAGAATGAGTAATTCTAAACTCAAAGTTTTGCACTTCGATTTGGAATCTTCACTAAGCCCCACCCTTGACTTTATAATAAATTTACAGTAATAATTATTAGTTCGTTCCGAATAAAATACCCCTCTTGACTCGCCGGCGGTAAATCTGAAAATTACTGAAACATAGATAAGTGAGTATAACGATTCCGCATAATTCAAACCATGCCATGCCTGATGCCGGATTCATTACAACATTCCATGTCCGCGCACCGATGCAAACGATACCCACAAGTATTAAAAAGAACGAAATATTTCGTTTAACACGATTACTGATTCTCATTGCTAAAAATTTATCTCCACAAAGTTAACACAAATTCATTGACATTCCGGCCGTAAAACTGTCCGTTCTTGCCTATTTATTCCAATTTTTTTGTTTATAACTGCTATTTAGACGTATCTTTGTATTTAACATATGGATATGAAACTCATTTTTTCTCACGACTTCTATTTCGCCGTCGTTTGGACAATGCTCGCGTTGGCGCTGGTAGTGTTTATAGCCCTGCAATACATTACGGCCGGCTACGGCATGATGTACTCGCGCCGATGGGGGCCGACTGTCGGCAATCGTCTCGGCTGGGTGCTTATGGAGGCTCCGGCCTTCTTTGCTATGCTTCTCCTATGGCTTTGCAGCCCCCGATTCGCTCAGACCGCACCCGTCGTTATGGTTCTACTGTTTTTGCTGCACTACTTTCAGCGCAGTTTCATATTCCCCCTGCTGATTAAAGGCAAAGGGCGCATGCCGCTCGCCATCATTGCCATGGGTGTGATTTTCAACACCATAAACTCATACATGATAGGCGGCTGGCTATTTTACCTTGCTCCCGACGGCTCTTATCCCCTGTCGTGGCTATGGTCGCCGCAATTCATCGCCGGCGCACTCATTTTCTTCGCCGGCATGGCTATCAACATTCAGTCCGACAGCATCGTACGTTCATTGCGCAAGCCCGGCGACACCCGCCACTACATCCCCCGCGGAGGCATGTACAGATATGTGACCTCGGCCAACTACTTCGGCGAATTCATCGAATGGACCGGCTACGCAATCCTCACATGGAGTCTCGGCGGATTGGCTTTCGCCGTGTGGACTTTCGCCAATCTCGCACCCCGCGCAAAAGCGATACACCGCCGCTACGAAAATGAGTTCGGAGAGGAATACACCTCGCTCCACCGCCACTACATCATCCCGGGAATATACTAACCATAACATCATGAAGCTATTCACACCTGGAAAAATCGGACCTGTCGAACTGCGCAACCGCACTATTCGCTCTGCGGCTTTCGAAGGCATGGGCAAAGACTACTCGCCCACCGACATGCTGCGCGACTATCATGTCTCGGTCGCCCGCGGAGGCGTTGGCATGACCACCTTGGCCTACGCCGGAGTGTGTCGCTCGGCGCTGTCATTTACCACCCAATTGTGGCTCAGGCCTGAGATTGTGACGCAACTGCGCGACATTACCGACCGCATACACACCGAAGGTGCAAAAGCGTCAATCCAGATTGGCCACTGCGGCAACATGACCCACCGCTCGACCGCCGGCTGCTTGCCTGTGGGCGCAACTTCAGGGTTCAACCTCTACTCCCCAACCTTCTGCCGCGGACTCAGACCCGACGAACTGACCGCATTGGCGCGGGATTTCGGCAACGCTGTGCGTTTGGCGCGCGACGCCGGCTTCGATTGCGTCGAAGTCCATGCCGGCCACGGCTATCTGATCTCTCAGTTCCTGTCGCCCTACACCAACCGCCGTAGCGACAGCTTCGGGGGCCCGCTCTCCAACCGCATGAAATTCATGGACATGTGTCTCGACAAAGTGATGGAAGCCGCAGGCAGCGACATGGGAATAATCGTGAAAACCAACATGCGCGACGGCTTCCGGGGAGGACTCGAAATCGACGACTGCCTCAAAGTGGCTGCCCGCATCGAGGAGCACGGCGTCCACGCCATCGTCCTCTCCGGCGGCTTCGTCAGCAAAGCGCCTATGTATGTCATGCGCGGCGAGATGCCCGTCTATTCGATGACCTACTACATGAAACAGCTCTGGCTCAAATACGGTGTCCGACTCTTCGGCAAGATGATGATTCCCTCTGTGCCGTTCAGCGAACTCTATTTCCTCGACGACGCACGCCTCTTCCGCCGTGAGCTGAAATTGCCCCTCATCTACGTTGGCGGCGTATGCTCGCGTGCCAATGCCGACAAGGTGCTCGACGACGAAGGCTTCGACTTCGTCCAGATGGGACGCGCCCTGCTCAACGAGCCCGATTTCGTCGACCGCATGCGCCGCGACGAATGCCACAAATCGCCTTGCGAACACATCAACTACTGCATCGCCCGCATGTACTCGCGCGAGATGGCCTGCCATCAGCACTGCAAAGACTTGCCGCCTCGGATTTTAAAAGAAATCAACAATATAAGAAAGAGAAACAGCTGATTATGGAAAGTTGTCGTGGACGCTTGGCCGTCGTTACAGGCGCAAGCAGCGGCATAGGGCTGTGCTTCTGCCGTGAACTGGCCCACCGTGGATGCAATCTGATTATGGTAAGCAATCAGGACTGCCTGACTCAGTGTGCCGGCGACATAGCCGCAGACTTCGGCGTGACGGCATATCCGTTCGTCTGCGACCTTACCGCCGACGACAGCATCGGACTTTTGCTCGACTTTATCGACAGCCGCCGGCTCGCGCCCGACTATCTCATCAACAACGCCGGCATATTTTCTTTCCGCGAAGTGACAGCCACCGACCCCGCCCGGGTCGACTGCTTCATTGATTTGCATGTGCGGGCCGTAACCCGCCTCAGCCGTGAGTTCGCCTTGCGCTTCGTCCGACGAGGCTCGGGCCGCATATTGAACATGTCCTCCATGTCCTGCTGGATGCCAATGCCCGGCATCGCGCTCTACTCGGCCACAAAAGCCTACATCCGCGTTTTCAGCCGCGCACTCTGCTACGAACTGCGCGACAGCGGCGTTTCCGTCACTGTCGCATGCCCCGGCGGCATAGCGACCGACCTCTTCGGTCTGTCCGACCGGCTTAAACGCCTCGCCGTCAGTCTCGGTGTCCTCGCGCTCCCCGAAACTTTCGCGCGAAAGGCCATCGACCGAATGCTCAAAGGCCGTAAGCAGTATATCAACGGTTTGCTCAACCGTCTGTCAATATTTTTCGTTGCCATCACGCCCACACCCGTGCGCATGATGGTCAAGCACCGCCTTCACGACCGAATGTCATGAAAAATTCCTGCTCCACCAACGTCACTCTGCCCGAAGGCCTGCCCATTGTAATCACAGGCTCTACCGGCGGAATCGGAAAAGAAATTGTCCGCGCCGTGGCCCGGCTGGGCCTTCCGATGATTCTCCCATGCCGCAGCGAAAACAAATTCAACATCCTCGGCCGGGAGATAATCGATGAATTTCCCCACGCCGAGCTGCACTATCTCCCTCTCGACCTCAACGATTCGCAATCTGTCGACGCCGCCCTTGCCTCACTGGCCGGCAAGCCCCTCGCAGGCGTGATAAACAATGCCGGAATAATGTGCCGCCGATATTCCATAAGCCCCGACGGCATCGAAACCACGCTCAACGTCAATTATTTCAACACCGCCCGTTTCAGCGACGCCCTCTTGCCTCAGATTGCGCGAGGCGGCGCAATGGTGTTTACCACCTCCATCACGCGCCTGTTAGTGCCCGGGCACGCCGATGCCGCGTCAGTCAACCGACACACATTCGGCCAGCTCAAGACCTACGCCCTCTCTAAAAAACTCATAACCGACCATGCCCTTTCGCTCGCCCCCGCTGCCGCCGCTCGCGGTGTGCGCATAAACTGCTGCGACCCGGGAGTTGTCGATTCGGGCATGATCAAAATGAACCGTTGGTACGACCCTTTGGCCGACATTTTCTTCCGACCGCTCATCCGCTCGCCACGCCGAGGTGCTATGCCCGCCGTCAGAGCGCTTCTGTCGCCGCTCTCTGCCCGCATCTTTACCCTCCGCCGCATCCACACCCGCTGATTTTGTTCCACGACCTACCGCCCTTCCGTTAACATATATTATCGTACGGTAATTTCCGTGGAACAAATTTTATATTTCGCGATTTTTTGGCTTACTTTGCATACTTATTATATGCACCAAGAGCAATACCGATTTTATATATGGGAAAAATCATAGCTATCGCCAACCAGAAAGGCGGTGTCGGCAAAACAACAACCACTATCAACCTCGCTGCATCCCTGGCTAAAGAGGGCAAAAAAGTGCTGATTATCGACGCTGACCCTCAGGCTAATGCAACTTCCGGCTACGGCATCGACCCCCGAACCATGACTTCGTCAATCTACGAATGCCTCGTCGACTCCTATCCTCTCAAAGGCTCGCAGGTCAAGACTTGAATGCAAGGTCTCGACCTCGTCGGCTCGCGCATCGACCTCGCCGGTGCCGAACTTGAGCTTATCAGCAAACCCTCGCGCGAGCGCATCCTCTCCGGCCTCCTCGAAAGCGTCCGCGACGACTACGACTACATTCTTATCGACTGTTCTCCTTCGCTCGGACTGATTACCGTCAACGCCCTTACCGCCGCCGACTCGGTCATCATCCCCGTACAGGCCGAATACTTCGCCCTCGAAGGCATCAGCAAGCTGATGAACACCATCCGCATCATCAAATCGCGCCTTAACCCCAAACTCGAGATTGAAGGCTTCCTCCTGACCATGTACGACGCCCGTCTACGCCTCGCCAACCAGATTTACGAAGAACTCAAAAGCTATTTCGGCGACATGGTGTTCGACACCGTCATTCCCCGCAACATCCGCTTGAGCGAAGCGCCCAGCCACGGCCTCCCCGCCATCCTCTACGACCCCGAAAGCCGCGGAGCGACAAGCCACACTCTCCTCGCCAAAGAAATCATCGCTAAACACCGCCACAAGAAGTAACCGACATGTCTATCAAACGCAAAGCCCTCGGTCGCGGACTCGAATCTCTTATCCCGATGGATGACACCCCCGCAAGAGGCACATCCGCAATCAACGATATCGATATCTCTCAGTTTTCACCCAACCCCGACCAACCGCGAATAAATTTCGACGAAGAAGCTCTCGCCGAACTCGCCGCCTCGGTGCGCGAATTAGGCATCATCCAGCCTATTTCGCTGCGTAAGACCGGCCCCGAAAGCTATCAGATCATAGCCGGAGAGCGCCGATACCGTGCCGCCAAACTTGCCGGCCTCACCTCCATACCCGCCTATATCCGCACGGCCAACGAAGCCGAGCTGACCGAAATGGCTCTCATCGAGAACATTCAGCGCGAAGACCTCAACGCCATCGAAATAGCCCTGACTTTCAAGAAGCTCATCGACCAGTATGCCCTCACGCAAGAACGCCTGAGCGAACGAATTGGCAAAAAACGTGCCACCGTCGCCAACTTCCTGCGCCTGCTCAAACTTCCTGCCGAAGTCCAGCTCGGCCTCCGCGACAAGCGTGTCGACATGGGCCATGCGCGCGCCCTGCTCACCATCTCCGACCCCTCCCTGCAGCTCAAGCTCTACAACGAAATCCTTCGCCACGGCCTCTCCGTGCGCCGCGTCGAAGAACTTGCCAAAGCTTACGAAAACGGCGAAACACCTCGGCAGCCTGCCGCAAAACCCGCTGCTTCGCGCTACAAAAGCAGCGACTTCGACATCCTCAAACGTCATCTCTCCGCCGCCTTCAACACCAACGTGCGCTTCTCCTGCGACAAATCCGGCAAAGGCAGCATTACCTTCCCATTTAAAAACGACGATGAACTCGAACGGCTGATTAGCATTTTCGACAACGTCCGTAACAACAACGACAACAACTGATGCCGATATTCGACAGCTACAGACACACTTTCAGAACTCTCGCGGCTGCGCTGTGCATGGCCGCGACCTCGTTCGTCTGCGCTTCCGCACAGCAGCGTCAGCACATGCCCGCCAATCTGCCCGACAGCATTCCTGTCGGCGCTCCCGTCGAGCGCCCGGCCGCCGTCGTTGGCGACAGCATCCTGGTCATTGGCGACTCTGTGGCCGTGACGCCTGTCGACACCGTCGCCGTCAAGGCCTTCAACCGCTTCGATGTCTGGGAAGAACGTGAGACCGACTTCAACCCCGACCCCACACGCGCCGTGTGGATGTCGGCCCTCTTCCCCGGTCTCGGTCAGATCTACAACCGTCGCTACTGGAAATTACCCATTGTCGTCGGCGCATACCTCGGCCTCGGCTATGCCACCTCGTGGAACAACGGCATGCTCAACGACTACACCCGAGCCTACCGCGACATCATGGACACCGACCCCTCGACCAAATCCTACATGGACTTTTTCCCGCCGACAACCAAGGAAGAAGACCTCGACAAGACATGGCTGACCAATGTGTTGCGAACCCGCAAGAATTTCTACCGCCGCAACCGCGACCTATGCATCATCTGTATGGTCGGAGTCTACCTCGTCGCCATGGTCGACGCCTATGTCGACGCCTCTCTCTCCCATTTCGACATCAGTTCCGACCTCTCGATGGACGTCGCACCGGCAGTATTCATCGACGGTCGCACAACCCGGCCATCCGTTGGCCTGTTGTGGGCACTAACTTTTTAAAAACCAATCATTCGCATGAATTTTACCAAATATCTGTTCACATTTCTTTCACTCGCTGCCGCAACGCAGTTTGCCGATGCCGTGCCCTCGCTCCTTGAGATGCGCGACTCCATCCACGACAAGACCATCATCTACCCCGAAAGTTTTGAGACAGACACACGCAAGATGCAGGAGAACTGGTATCTCCGCAACTATGCCGTCCTCGACAAGACCGCCGACTCCCGTTCGTCGGTCCACGCCACCGACGAGGAGATCATCGAGCGTCTCGGTCAGATGGCTACTGTCATCGAAATGCCCTTCAACTCCATTGTCCGCAATTATATCGACCTCTACACCGACCGCCGCAAGCAGCTTGTCGAAAACATGCTCGGCATGAGCCTCTACTACATGCCCATCTTCGAGCAGGCTCTCGACCGCCACGACCTGCCGATGGAACTCAAATACCTCCCCGTCATCGAATCCGCCCTCAACCCCGTCGCAGTCTCGCGTGTCGGCGCTACAGGCCTGTGGCAGTTCATGCTCCCCACCGCAAGCGGACTCGGCCTTGAAGTCAACTCGCTCGTCGATCAGCGACGCGACCCCTACGCGTCCTCCGAAGCCGCCGCAGTCTACCTCAAGCAGCTCTACGACACCTTCGGCGACTGGTCGCTTGCCATCGCTGCCTACAACTGCGGCCCGGGCAACATCAACAAAGCCCTTCGCCGCGCAGGCAACGGCAAAAAGGATTTCTGGGAGATCTACCCCTTCCTCCCCGCCGAGACCCGTGGCTATGTGCCGGCATTCATCGCCGCAAACTATGTCATGAACTACTACGACAAGCACAACATCTCCCCCGCTCTCGCCCGCAAACCTATTATTACCGACACCATCCACGTCAACCGCCGCGTCCACTTCAATCAGATTTCCGATGTGCTCGCCATTCCCGTCGACGAGATTCGTGCACTAAACCCGCAGTTCCGCAAAGACATAATCCCCGGCAACATCCGACCCTACTCTTTGGTCCTGCCCTCGCTTCAGGTCTACGCCTACCTCGCCAACGAGGATTCTATCCTCAACCACAACGCTTCGCAGTACTCGCGCCGCGATGTCGTCGAGCCTTCCGACGGCTCTGTGATTACAGGCTCTGACTCCAAAGGCGAATATATCGAAGAACTGACCGTGAAATATCACACCGTGCGCCGTGGCGAGAACATCAGCTCTATCGCCCGCAAATACGGCGTGACTGTCAAATCCATCCGTCAGGCCAACAAAATCGGCAAAAACGTCCGTCGCGGTCAGCGCCTCAAAATCAACACCTATACCCGCCGCTACATTCAGCCTGAGCCTGAAGTGTCTGAACGCTTGCCCGAAACCGCCGCCGACTCTGCCCTTGTCGACAGCGCGGCTGTCAGTCTTCCCGCCGACTCCCTCGCCCTGACTTCGCCCGTCCTTCAGTCCGACAGCATTGCTGCCGCCACCGATGCCGGCGAACCCGAAGTGACTGCCGTTGACAAGTCCAAGGATGTGCCCGCAGCCAAGAAGCCTGAGAAGAAACAGCAGCAGAAACCCAAAGCGACGACCTACAAAGTCCGCAGCGGCGACAACCTGTCGAAAATCGCCAAGCGCCACGGCGTGAACGTCAACGCTATCAAAAAAGCCAACAATCTGACCTCTGACGACATCCGTGTCGGACAGCGCCTGAAAATCCCTACTAAATAATCACTTACACATAATTCTCACATTAAAATGAAAAAAGAATTCAAACCGGAAACCCACATCCCGGAGCCCCCGATGACCGACATCGACCCCATTGAAATTCCGGACAATGCATTCCGACAGCTCGCCGAAGACGAGACCTACCGTCCTGTGATGCATCCGGCTCGCGAATATCGCGAAGTGACCCCCTACTCTGTCACTATGGGACTGATTTTGGCCGTCATCTTCAGTGCGGCCGCCGCCTATCTCGGTCTCAAAGTCGGTCAGGTCTTCGAAGCCGCAATCCCTATTGCCATTATCGCCGTCGGCCTGTCAGGCGCGTTGAAAAAGGAAAACCCGCTGGGCCAGAACATCATCATCCAGTCCATCGGCGCATGCTCGGGCGTGATTGTCGCAGGTGCTATCTTCACTCTCCCCGCCCTCTATATCCTTCAGGAGACACACCCCGAAATCACTGTCAATTTCATCGAAATCTTCCTCAGCTCGCTTTTCGGAGGTGTCCTGGGCATTCTCTTCTTCATTCCCTTCCGTAAATATTTCGTCAAGGACATGCACGGCAAATACCCCTTCCCCGAAGCAACTGCCACTACTCAGGTCCTTATCAGCAGTCAGGCCAAATCATCCAACGGCGGACAGGCCAAAACCCTGCTCATCGCCTCTCTGGTCGGCGGCATCTACGACTACGTCGTCGCCACATTCGGCGTTTGGGCCGACAACATTACCACCGCCGCATATTCCTGGGGGCAGACCCTTGCCGCCAAATTCAAATTCGTCGCCTCCTGCAACACCGGCGCGGCTGTCCTCGGCCTCGGCTACATTGTCGGCCTCAAATATGCCTTCGTCATCTTTGCAGGCTCGATTTTCGTATGGTGGTTCATCATTCCCCTCATGGGCACATACGGCTCGCCCGAAATCGCCTTACTCGAACCCAACGCCATTTTCAAGGATTATGCGCGTCTCATCGGCATCGGCGGCATAGCCATGGCCGGCATCATCGGCATCGTCAAGTCATGGGGCATCATCGCACAGGCTGTCGGACTCGCATCGCGCGAACTTCGCGGCGCTGCTGCAGCCAAAAGCGAAGTCCGCTGGCAACGCGACATCCCGAT
>JAGAOW010000134.1 GCA_017889945.1 Muribaculaceae bacterium | reverse complement strand
CGAGGCTTCGGAAATACTCTTCAGCAACAAGGCCACCGAGACGCTCCACAAAATCGACGAGGACACACTGCTCGCCGTTTTCGAGGGCGTTCCCACCTTCGAGGTATCGCGTCAGGAAATCGCCGACGGCATCAAGCTCGCCGACCTCCTTGTCGACCGCGCTGCTGTCTTCCCCTCAAAAGGCGAGATGCGCAAACTCGCCCAGCAAGGCGGCGTTGCCATCAATAAAGAGAAAATAAGCGACGCATATGCGCCCGCATCTGCCGACATGCTCCTCAACGACAAATACATCATCGTCCAGAAAGGCAAGAAGAACTACTTCCTTCTCATCGCCAAATAAACTGACGAAGACATAAACCTCAACATTTTTCGAAGTCCTTCCGACTTCATCAAAATGCGATAACACAACAAGCGCGGCGGTCTCACGACTGCCGCGCTTGCTAAAACCTTAAAATCTAATCCTATGAAAAAACTAATTCATTTCGTTTTTCTGCTGTTCTGTACATTAAAGACAATCTGAACCCTCCATTTGTTCGCCCACTCCCCGATTTTATCATTTATTAACATACAAATACCCCGTTTATTCGCAATTTTGCGCTGCGGCAACCTATCATATAATAAATATTTTTACTACTTTTGCGACATTAAAAGATAGATTGACCATGTCGAAAAGCACTATGGGGACTAAATTGCCCCGAAAACTGGAGCAGAAAATGACTATTATGGGCGAACAGATTAAGCTCGCCCGCCTGCGTCGCAACCTCTCTATTGCTCAAGTTGCCGAACGCGCCACATGCTCCCCGCTCACTATCAATCGCATTGAAAAAGGTTCTCCGACCGTATCTATCGGCATCTACGCCCGCGTTCTCTACGCACTCCGGCTCGACGACGACCTCCTGTTGATTGCTAAAGAAGACACCCTCGGCCGCAACCTCCAGGATCTTAGCCTCAAACACCGCCAACGCGCCTCTAAAAAAGAATAATTCCGCAAATTCTTCGCTCCCCGTTTTGAAAAGTGGTCGAATTCGACCACTTTAGAATGTGTGCAGGTTTACCTGCCTACATGATGTGTGTATTGAACAGCGGAGACAATGACAGAAAATTGCTGAAATAAAAAAAATTATAAGTCTGCATTTTATGTTGCGTCGGTGGATGCGTTTTGACAATCTCCCCCGCGGCTGATGCAATTTTGCGCTGAAATGTTTGCTGTTTTTAACTAAATGGCGTAAATTTGCGAGCCTTTTAGCCGGCATTTAAAAAATGACAGTAAAGCCGCTCGACAAAATTCTCGTGTTTACCCCGAACTACAAAACCGTAGTCTGGGGCGGTAACAGCATACCCGCTTTGAAAGGCGAACACTCCGACTGTCAGAGACTTGGCGAAAGCTGGGAAATTTCAGCCCTTCCAGGCCACGAGACAATTGTCGCCAACGGCAACCTCAAAGGCATGAACATTTCCGAGCTCTCCCACATCTACGGTCCGAAGCTCCTTGGCGACGCCGTCACAGCAAAATACGGCAACACATTCCCCCTGCTCATAAAAATCATCGACGCCCGGCAGATGCTTTCAGTTCAGGTCCATCCCGACGACCGCCTCGCAGCCGAGCGCCACAATTCAAGAGGAAAATCCGAAATGTGGTATGTCATTGATGCCGACGAAGGAGCTGAAATATATCGCGGACTTAAAGCCCCCCTCAGCCCGCAATCCTACCTCCGCCACATTGCCGCGAAATCGATAATGGACGTCATCGCCACTTTCAAATCCCGTCGCGGACAATTCTACTACATCCCTTCAGGTACGATTCACTCCATCGGAGCAGGCAACCTACTCGCCGAAATTCAGCAGTCGAGCGACATCACATACCGCGTCTACGACCACGACCGAACCGACGCATACGGCAATCTCCGACAGCTCCACACTCAGGAAGCAATCGACGCCATCGACTACAGCTTCCCCAACGAAATCGAGCCGACAGCCAAAGTCATCGACAAAACGACTGTCAACGCCATCAAAGGCGACCACTTCTCAGTCGACCTATACTGCCTCAACAACGAAAAACAGGCCGTTTTCAACAGCCACAACTCATTCACAGCCCTTCTCGCCGTCGAAGGCAGTCTGACCGTCGAAGCCGACGGCGAATGCCGCACTCTCAACGCCGGGCACTCCGCCCTTATTCCCGCCTTCGTCGACTCTATCACACTTACTGGCTCAGGCCGCGTCCTCTCCGCACACCTTTAACACCGAAAAACTTCAGCCTCAACTTGCGAAATTTGAACTATTTACCTACCTTTGCAAGTGTAAGAGACTTATCATACAAGCAAATAACTATATTTTTTATCCACCAATGACCAAATCAATATTCAAGACCGTGAGCATGTCAGCTGCTTCGGCGCTGATGCTCAGCCTCGCTTCTTGCGCTGACAACACTCAGCTCATCGAATCGCCCGACGGCGATATCCGTCTGACTTTCAGCCTCAACGAAGCCGGACAACCGCAGTATGCCGTCAATTTCGACGGCGAAGACATCGTCAAGACATCAACCATGGGTTTCGAACTAATCGACGGTTCTAAAATCGCCGAGAACTTCAAAATCGACAAAGTTGAGCGTTCATCATCCGACAGCTACTGGAAACCCGTCTGGGGCGAAAACGACAGCATCCGCGACAACTACAACACGATGACAGTTTCAATGACCGACGCTGCCGGCATCAAAATGGACATCGAATTCCGTGTCTACGACGACGGCGCTGCCTTCCGCTACATTTTCCCCGAACAGGCCGCAAAGACTATCCAAATCAAAGAAGAAAACACTCAGATGGCCATGGGCGGCGACTACACCGCCTGGTGGATACCCGGCGACTACGACACCCAGGAGTATGAATACAACAAATCCAAACTCTCCGAGATTCGCAGCTTCTCCGACAGCGACAAGATGGGCAACGTGGCTCAGACCGCATTCTCGCCCACAGGCGTACAGACATCCCTGATGCTGAAGACCCCCTCAGGCAAATATGTCAACCTCCACGAAGCCGCTCTGATCGACTATCCCGCTATGCACCTCGACCTCAACGACACCACGCTTGTGTTCAACTCATGGCTCACTCCCGGTCGCGATGAAGCCAAAGCCACCGTTACCACACCCTTCAAGACTCCGTGGCGCGTGATCATGGTTTCCGACAAAGCCACTGACATACTCGCTTCCGACATCATTTACAATCTCAACGATCCCTGCGCCCTCGACGACGTATCCTGGATTCATCCTACCAAATACATGGGCGTATGGTGGGAGATGATTACCGGCAAATCCTCTTGGGCTTACACCAACGCCGAAGACTTCGACCTCGCCACATTCGACTACTCTAAAGCCAAACCCAACGGCATCCACGGCGCCAACAACGAAAACGTCAAACGCTACATCGACTTCGCTGCCGAAAACGGCTTCGACCAGCTGCTCATCGAAGGCTGGAACATCGGTTGGGAAGACTGGTTCGGAAAAGAAAAAGATTTCGTCTTCGACTTCGTCACACCCTACCCCGACTTCGACATTCAGGCCCTCAACGACTACGCCCACTCCAAAGGCATCAAACTCATGATGCACCACGAGACCTCAGGCTCTATCCCCAACTACGAGCGTCACATGGATCAGGCCTACGACCTGATGAACAAATACGGCTACGACGCTGTCAAGAGCGGCTATGTCGGACACATCCTTCCCAAAGGCGAGACTCATTACAGCCAGTGGGCCAACAACCACTACCTCAACGCAATCAAAAAAGCCGCTGAAAAGAAGATTATGGTCAACGCTCACGAAGCAGTCCGCCCGACAGGTCTCGCGCGCACCTATCCTAACCTCGTCGGCAACGAATCGGCCATGGGCACCGAATATCGCCAGATGTCGCCAGGCCACGAAGCCATCCTGCCCTTTACCCGTCTCAAAGGCGGCCCGATGGACTTCACTCCCGGCATTTTCCGTATGGACATCGGTTCTTTCGTTCCCGGAAGCACAGAGCACAAGAAAGCCACTGTCGCCAATCAGCTCGGCTTATATGTGACTATGTACTCGCCCCTGCAGATGGCAGCTGACCTCCCCGAACACTATGCCGAAAAAGCCGACGCATTCCAATTCATCAAAGATGTTCCCGTCGACTGGAGCGAGTCTATCTACATCGATGCCGAACCTCAGGACTACATCATTGCCGCTCGTCGCGCCAAAGGCGGCGACAGCTGGTGGATCGGTGGCATAGCCGATGAAAACGGCAAGGACTACGACCTCAAACTCGACTTCCTCGAGCCCGACCGCACCTATACCGCCACTATCTACGCCGACGCTCCCGACGCTCACTATCTCGACAATCCCGAGGCTTATGCGATTACCACTCAGGAAGTTCGCAAAGACGACATCATTCCTCTCCACATGGTTCCCGGCGGCGGTGTCGCCATCGCAATTAAATAATCAGACAGACATCTGATTATCACAAACATAAAAAACACTCGGACCTAAAGTCCGAGTGTTTTTTTGTATCCTCATTGCTTATGTCAGCGCAGGAAGTCCGGCGCGTGAAGGTAGATGCCGAACGAGATACCTACATTCCAGTTCCGCGACGGATAAGAAGCATAATTGGCATATGCCGCGAGCGTCGCGAATGGGAAATGGTATGTCACGTCAAACTCGCCGTAAAACTCCGGATGCGAGAACCAGTGCCCGTAGGCCGCCGAACCGTCGGGCAGCTCATATATCTTCCGCATCGGCATGAAAGCCGAACAGTAAATACGCGCCGACAGATTGTCATTGTATCTGTAGATTGGCACAACTCCCGCCGCGATGAAATTATTGGCCCGGAATGCCGGATTGAACGTATTGTTGGCTGCCGGTGTCGGCGCAAACGACGGCGCACTGATAATCGACGAATTATAGCTGCCGTAGAGCTTGCGCGTCGAAACGAAAACGTCACTTTCGAGTCCGAGCGACCAGCGGCGTCCGATAGGGAAGTAATTGCGTGTGCGTAGCTCGGCCTGTACCCATTTGGGACGCGAATGCTCGGTAGCGACATCCTTGTCAGCTTCAAAAAGGTCGAAGTGACCCGCCATCGCCATAAGCTTTACCGAATAATCAGCCCCCTTGGTCGGGAAGTTGATGTCGTTAATCGTGCTCGACTGATATGATGCATAGAGCTGACCGAGATTGTGGCGCGAATTATATCGGCCTGTGACATAACTCTCATAGCGGTTGTCGCGGAAAAAGGTGTCGTCGAGATGGCCGAAGCCCGCGCCGAACTCAAACTTGCCCAAATAGCCGGCTGCCACATTCCAGTTCAGACGGCCGAAGTACTGATGACCGATGATGAAGGTCGGCACACGCGCTTCATAGAAGAGATAATCGTCCTCATAGAACTTGCGGCGCGACACTACCGCCTGCAGCGACAGGCGCGAAGGCGTCGAAGTGTGGAGATACACGTCGCCGCTGAGCATCGCGGCCATGTCGCTCTGACCTATCCACGCGCTGGCATTGGCCGCCACGGAGTTGAAGCTGAGAGTGGAATATCCGGCCGAGAGGAAGATATAGCTGTTGTTCGACGACGTGAGATAGCCGCCGCAGGCCACGCGGAAATTATTCTTGACCGCCGCGTCAAGATTGAGGTCAAACAGACCTGTACTGTCGTTGTAGCTCGCGTTGACCGAAAGGTCCTGAAGCTTGCCCGTCGAAATAGCCATGTAGTACGAGCGCCGCGCCTCCTCGAGGTCGATGGTGTCCGACATCGAATGATGACGGAAAAGATATTCGAGAAATGCGTTCTGTCGCGGCGAACCGCCCTCGACCTTGACACGGTCAAAGCGCAGATAGGGCGACTTGGACTTGAACACATCGCGGCGCAGACTCCTGTCGGTCGAGTCGGCGCGTGTATAGATTCTCGTTTTGATCGAATCCATCATCGCCATTGCATGGTCGTAGCCTATACTGTATATCTGACGTGCTTTGGGAAAATCAAGCAATCCGAAGCGGTTGAGGTCGAGACGCAGTTTGATACCCTCGTCGGCCGGCAGACTATAGTCGTTGTTCTGGACTATCATGTTGCTGAGCTGGTCGACGATTGACGTCTGAGGACCGGTTTCCTCGGTCGAGACATCGACGCCTATCATTATCGAAGGTGCGAAAACCGTGCGCATCACATCGACCGGAAAATTGTCATATATACCTCCGTCATATAGCAGATTGCCGTCGACTTCCGTTGGCTGGAACACCGCCGGAAAGCTCATCGACGCCCTTATGGCGTCGCCGACCGAACCTGAGCCGAGCACCACCTTATGCTTGGCCGCGACATCCGACGCCACACAGCGGTAAGGGACCATCAGACGGTCGAAGTCGCCCGAAGTCTGCGCCGTGAAAGGCGCAAACAGTTCCATAAACGCAAAATTCATCGGCAGTGGCGATATAAGGCTCTGAGGCACGGATTTGGCCGCCGAATCGCCGATTGAAATAGGAATAGTGAACATGGCCGGCGTCTGAGAGGCGCGGTTGAAATAGAAATTCAGCCGAGGGTCGATTGTTCCTGTCGACCAGTAACCGAAGCCTTCCGAAAGAATCAGCTCGAGCATCTCGTCGGTCGTATAGCCCGCGGCATACAGTCCGCCGACTATAGCGCCCATCGACGTGCCGGCGATATAGTCTATCGGTATATTATTGTCTTCTAAGGCTTTGATTACACCTATATGAGCTATGCCTTTCGCACCTCCGCCACTGAGCACAAGGCCCACTGACTGATGCGGAAGGCTGTCGCTACACGCGAGTTCGGCGGCGCTGACCTTCGTGCCGCCGACCGATATGAGAGAGAGGAGAATGAGAAATGAGAGATAGCGTCCCATAATAGTCCTTGGAGCATTAGAGCTATCCTCGGATAAGCTCAGTCGTGATGAATTTAATATTTTAACACACGAAATGACGATACTGTTCGACATCCTCCGCAAAAGTACTCATTTTTCATCGCCGCCACCTGCCCCACCCGCCACAATATTGGCATTTATGGCTTAGAACTTCACTTGTGCAGGGCGATTCGTTTGTACTCGACAGGTGTCACTTTGATAAACTGTGACAGATATGTCTGCCAGTCGTCGAGCATGCTCTTGGCCAATGCGCTGTGGGTGTGATAATAATGCTGCTCAATCAGCTCTTTGAGTTCGGCTATTTCGCCGCTCTCTTCGAGCAGAGTCAGTTCGACCATATCCATATTGATATAAGAGTCGACATTGCCGTTGCGATTCCAGATATAGGCTATGCCTCCGCTCATGCCTGCTGCGAAGTTGCGGCCTATTTTGCCGAGCACCACCACACGGCCGCCGGTCATATACTCGCAGGCATGGTCGCCGACGCCCTCCACGACGACCGACGCGCCGCTGTTGCGGACCGCAAAGCGTTCGCCGACACGGCCGTTGACAAACAGCTGACCCGAAGTCGCCCCGTAAAGCAATGTGTTACCGGCGATTACGTTATTGTGAGCCTCGAAAGTAGCGTCGCGAGGCGGCACAACTACAATCCGCCCGCCGCAAAGACCCTTGCCGAGATAGTCGTTGGCATCGCCCTCAAGTCGCAGGTTCACACCCTTGCATAGGAATGCGCCGAAACTCTGACCTGCAGAGCCGTAGAAGGTCAGGCGGATAGCATCGTCGGCCAGACCCGCTCCGCCATAACGTTTTGTAATATAGCCGCTAAGCATCGCGCCCACCGAGCGGTCGGTGTTGACTATCGGCATTCCGAGCGACACCGGCTGACGGGCGTCTATGGCATTGCTGATCAGCTGCAGTAGCGCTTCGTCTTTTACTCCGCGGAGCTTGTGGTCTTGGGTCGAGCAGCAGTGGAGCGCGGCTTCGCCCGGGCCGGCCGGCATATAGAATAGCCGCGAGAAATCGAGTTTCGAAGCCTTCGAACCGGGCGAAGTCTCACGCTTGCGGAGCAAATCGGCTCGTCCGACTATCTCGTCGAGGCTCTTGTAGCCCATGGCGGCGAGGCGCACACGCACCTCTTCGGCCATCATGCGGAAATAGTTGATAAGATATTCATATTTTCCGACAAACTTCTTGCGCAGCTCCCCACACTGGGTTGCGATGCCCTTCGGACAGGTGTTTGTGTGGCATTTGCGGTCCATGCAGCAGCCGAGCACCACAAGCGCCGCAGTGCCGAAACCATATTCCTCTGCGCCGAGAAGCGCGCTGACTATGATATCGTGGGGGCTCTTGAGCTGTCCGTCGACCTGTAGACGCACTTTCGAGCGCAGATTGTTCATCACAAGGGTCTGCTGAATCTCGGCAAGTCCGATTTCGGTCGGAACACCCGCATGCTTCATCGAACTGGCCGGACTCGCGCCCGTGCCGCCGTCGCAACCGCTGATAAGTATTTTGTCGGCTTTGGCCTTTGCTACGCCGGCGGCAATTGTGCCCACTCCGCTCTCGGCTACGAGTTTGACGCTGATGGCAGCGTCGGGGTTGATGTTTTTGAGGTCGAAGATGAGCTGGGCGAGATCTTCGATGGAATATATGTCGTGATGAGGCGGAGGCGATATCAGGGTTATCCCCGGCAGCGAGCGGCGTGTGCGCCCTATGACCTCGTCGACCTTAAAACCCGGAAGCTGACCGCCCTCGCCGGGCTTCGCGCCCTGAGCGACCTTGATCTGAATTTCATCGGCGTTGACGAGATATTCGGCATCGACGCCGAAGCGGCCCGAAGCTACCTGCTTGACGCGGCTGCTGGGCCATGTGCCGTCGGGGCGGACACTGTTGCGGGCAGGGTCTTCGCCGCCCTCGCCGGTGTTGCTCATGCCGCCGATTTTGTTCATCGCTATGGCAAGAGCCTCGTGGGCCTCTATGCTGATAGCGCCAAACGACATGGCCTCGGTGCAGAAACGGCGCATCAGACTCTCGGCGCTTTCGACCTCCTCGACCGCTATCGGCTCGCGGTCGGAGCGGACAGTGATGAGATCGCGCAGAAACACAGGCTGAGTCTTGTTTTCGACGAGGTCGACATAGCGGGCAAACAGCTGGCGGTCGCTGCTTGAGGCGGCCTGCCACAGAGCCTTGACTACAGCAGGATTCCAGGCATGCTGTTCGCCCTTGCTGCGGTAACTGTAGTCGCCGAAGTCCTCGAGCGGCGAGCTGCATTCAGGCTCGAAAGCCTTGCGGTGGAGACGCATGACATCGGCAAAGACATCGGCTATGTCGACACCTTCGACCGACGACCGGCCGCCGCCCATGTAGCGGTTGAGCAGACGCGAGCTGACACCGAGAGCTTCGAAGAGCGCGCAGCCGCGATAACTGCGTATGGTCGAGATACCCATCTTCGACATTATTTTCAGCATACCCTTGTTGACAGCCTTTATATAATGGCTTTCGGCAGCCTCGAAGTCGAGCTGCAGCTCCTTGCGGTCGACAAGGTCTTTGAGTATGGCGAAGGCCATGTAGGGATTGACGGCGCTCGCGCCATAGCCCATCAGCAAAGCGACATGCATCACTTCGCATATTTCGCCGCTCTCGACTATGATTGCGATCTGCGAGCGCTTGCGCCGGCTTACTAAATGATGGTGTACGGCCGAAAGAGCGAGCAGCGAGGGGATGGGCGCGTGACGGGCGCTGACTCCGCGGTCAGACAGGACCATGTAGTTATACCCGCGGTCGACTGCATCCTCAGCTTCAGAGCAGAGACGCGCGATGGCCTCCTCCATGGCAGCCACGCCCCCGTCGGCATCAAACATCATAGGCAGGCTTATGGTCTTGAAGCCCTTATACTGCATGTGGCAGAGTATGTCGAGTTCGCCGTCGGAAACAATCGGCGAAGGCATACGGACCACGTTACACAGGTCGGCACAGGGATGAAGGATGTTTTTGCGCACCGAGCCGACATAGCTTGTGAGCGACATTACAAGTTCCTCGCGTATCGGGTCGATAGGCGGGTTTGTGACCTGGGCGAACTGCTGTCGGAAATAGTTGAAGAAGCGTTGAGGCCGAGCCGAAAGCACAGCCGGCGGCGCATCGTTGCCCATCGACATGACCGGCTCTTTCGAATCCGAGGCCATGGGCTTGATGATGCGTTCGATATCTTCGGCGTTGTAGCCGAAAGCCGTCATCAGACGCTCACGGTCGTCGACACAGTGACTGACCTTGCGCCCGCTGCGGATATTGCTCAGCACGATGCGGTTCTGCTCTATCCACTCCTTGTAGGGGAATTCATCGGCCAGACTGCTCTTTATGTCGCGGTCGATTAATACACGGCCCTCGTCGGTGTCAACCATCAGTATCTTGCCCGGCTTCAGGCGGCCTTTGTGCTCGACGCTGCTGTCGGGGATATCGAGCACACCCGCCTCAGAGGCGATAATCATCTCGCCGTCTTTGGTCACGACCACTCGCGCGGGCCGCAGTCCGTTGCGGTCGAGCATGCCGCCGGCATATCGGCCGTCAGAAAAGATTATGGCAGCCGGTCCGTCCCACGGCGCCATGAAAATCGAATGATATTCATAGAATGCAAGCAACTTGCGCGACAGCGGATTCTGTTCGTTGCAACTTTCGGGAACAAGCATGGCCAAAGCGTGAGGCAGGCTCATCCCCGAACGGACAAAGAATTCGAGCGCGTTGTCAAACGAAGCGCTGTCGCTCATGCCCGGCTGTATGACATTGCCGATATGGCTCATTTCTCCGAGACTTTCGGCCTCGATTACAGCCTCGCGGGTCGACATCCAGAAACGGTTGCCTCGGATGGTGTTGATTTCGCCGTTGTGGCCGATGAGCCTGAAAGGCTGGGCGAGCCGCCATGTCGGGAAGGTGTTTGTCGAAAAACGCGAATGCACCAACGCGATGGCGCTTGTGAAATAAGGGCTCTGAAGATCCTTGAAATAAGACCGCAACTGCAGCGACGAGAGCATGCCCTTGTAAATCATGGTGCGCGTCGAGAGGCTGACCACATAACAGGCGTCCTTGTCGCGGATTTCCTCAGAATTCAACACTGCATATTCGATGCGCTTGCGGATGATGTAGAGCAAGCCTTCGAGACGCTCGCGGTTGTCACAGCCGACGATAAAAAGCTGGCGGATAAGCGGCTCTGTCTGAAGAGCGTCGTGGCCGAGCACCGACGAATCGACCGGGACATCGCGTGTGTGCATCAGGAATAGACCACGAGCCTTGATTTCGCGGTCGATAATACGCTCGAACACCTCGCGGTCGGCATCATCCTTGGGCAAAAAGACCACGCCGACGCCATAACGGCCCTTCTCCGGAACAGGAATGCCGTTAAGCAAAATATATTCGTGGGGTATCTGCACCATGATACCGGCGCCGTCGCCGCTCTTGTCGTCAGCACCTTCCGCGCCACGGTGGGCCATGTGTTCAAGCACTTTAATGCCCTGGTCGACAATTGAATGATGTTTGCTGCCATCGATTTTAACCACTAATCCGACACCGCATCCGTCGTGCTCATAGTCGGGCGAATATAAACCCTTGGAATAATTGACCATATCGTCAAAAAAGATTAATCTATTTTACCTTTTTATACTTCAAATATCGAACTGGCGACATTTTGCCACAAAAGTACAAAATTAATATAAATTTAACAACAATTTAATCGAATTTATTTCAATAAGTCAGATTTTTATCGATTAAGGTTTTCTAATAATCCGAATCGCAGAAATCAGGATATTTTTTGTAACTTCGCGACCCGTTTCGCTTTGACGAACGTTATACAAATGATATGTTTAAAGATTTTAACGACATGACAACAACAGATATAAAACGCAAAAGTCTCGAAGAGACACACGACTATTCGGCTGAAGACGCCCGATATATGCAAATGGCCATTGACCTTTCATCGGACAATGTCGACAACGGCGGTGGCCCGTTTGGCGCGGTCATAGTCCGCGACGGTAAGGTGCTGGCACGCGGAGTGAACCGCGTTGTGCCCAACAACGACCCGACGGCCCACGCCGAAGTGTCGGCCATACGCGAAGCATGCAGCAGTCTCGAGACATTCAAACTCGAAGGCTGCACAATCTACAGTTCGTGCGAGCCTTGTCCGATGTGTCTGAGCGCCATCTACTGGGCCGGCATCAGCCGCTTATGCTACGGCAACACCAAAGCCGACGCCAAAGCCATCAACTTCGACGACTCGTTTATCTACGACCAGCTCGACCTCGACTATGACAAGCGTTCGATAAAGTGCGAACACTTCATGCGCGACGCCGCCCAGAAAGCCTTCCGCAAATGGGCCGAAAAAGAAGACAAAGTCGCCTACTGACCAACAGAACGGTACAAAAAAGCGGGACCGACATAATGTCGATTCCGCTTTTTTTGTTGCTTTATCGGCAGAGGCAGGGCCTCGCCGGGTCACGAAATATTCCTTTGACGAATTATTCTTTGACGACGCGAAGAGTCTGGTCGGCAAGGACATTGCCTTTCTTGTCGGTTTCGAGGCTGCGGACAAGGCCGACGCCCTTGGC
>JAGAOW010000133.1 GCA_017889945.1 Muribaculaceae bacterium | reverse complement strand
TCCGGGCGCGACCGACCGCTTCGGTAATAACCGCAATAACCGCAACAACCGTAACAATCGGAACAACCGCATGAGATAATTAACCACCATTAAATAATCAACAGCATAAACAGCAATGAAATATGTAATTTTAGCAGCCGGTTTAGGCTCGCGTTTCGCCAAGAACGGCGAAAAGAAACCCAAACCGCTGGTCGAAATCGAAGGTCAGCCGATGATTGGCCGCCTGATTGACATTCTGATGAAGAACGACGGCGAGCAAATCAACATTGTAGCCAACAGCCGTATGCCCGAATTAGTCGAGTATCTCGAAGGACTTAAAGCCCAGGGGCTTCCACTGGTCGTACGTCCGATAATCTCCGACAACTCCTACTACAGCCTGAGCGAAGCCGCCGCAGGCATCGAAGGCCGCTTCATCGCCATGACCGTAGACACCATTTTCCCGCAGGGCGAGTTCCGCGAATATGTCGAACGTTCGGCCGCGTCGCCCGACGACGAAATGCTGATGGGTCTCACACGCTTCATCGACGACGAGTCTCCGCTCTATGCACGCATCGACGCCGACGGCAATGTGATAGACTACCGCTATGGAGGCGAGCCGTTTGCCGAGGGAGCGATTGTGTCGGCAGGCCTTTATGCGCTCAACGACAAGGCCATGAAGCATGTCGCCGAGCGTGAGGGCTATCCCGAGTCGCTTAGCGACTTCCAGCGCATACTTGCAGCCGAGACCGATTTCAAGGTCGTTCCGTTTGAATTCTCCAAAGCGATGGATGTCGACTGTCTGCATGACCAGCAGGTGGCCGAAGAATTTCTCAAAGAAATCGGCAACCGCTGATTTAGCAAATACTAAGAATAAAGGCCTCAGGCGTTGCCGGGGGCCTTTACTATATTATAATAGGAACTTGTTCAAAATTATAATCCGAACCTGTTTCAAAAAAGTCAGCGGCGGCTGTCAGCGCGGACGGGAGATGAGGTGGCTCAGAAGAGAGTCGAATTTGACGTAGCGATAGACAAATTTGCGCTGAAGAGGCAGATTCCAGCCGAGTGACACAATCAGCGACACACTCAGTCGGGCGATTGAGAAGCGCAGGTCGCGCGAGAAGCCCCAAGAGTCGAAAAGCGAGAAATTGAGACAGAAGTCGGTCAGGAATTCCGTACCGTAGGTGTTGAAAAGGAAAGAACCAATCCAAACCATGATATATTTCACAGTCACATTAGTGACCGGACAATGGTTGCCGCGGAATGTCCATTTATAGTTGATGGTGCAGTTTGTGATGCCGCCGGCAATTGCTCCGCAAGCGGCTGCGATAGCCGCTTCCGAACCGTAAGCTCCGATGTAGTCAATGACTTTGAAGACGACAAAGGAAGTAATGAAGTCAGCCCATGCCGACATCTGAGATGTCGCCATGGCCTTTAGCATCCACACTTTGGATTTCAGTATTTTTTTTGAAAATACAGACACGGTAAGACTTTAAGGCCGACTATCGACCAACGCAAAGGTATGTAAAAAAAGCCATTCAGCAAAATAAAATGCAAACAAGCGGCCGAATGGCAATTTCAGCGCAGGTTCAACTGGCAAGTGCAAAATTAGCGATTTGTTTGAAGAATTCAGTTTTAGGAGTTGAAAAGTCGAGTTTCTTACGCGGTCTCAAGTTCAGTTTACGCCCTACATTGCGGACGAAATTATCAGAAAAGTCATTGA
>JAGAOW010000132.1 GCA_017889945.1 Muribaculaceae bacterium | reverse complement strand
TTCCCGATAATGTTTGTCTATTGTCTCATAGAATACCGTGTAATCTCCAATACCGAAAGAATCGAATAACTTTTGAGTCATCATTTTGGAAAAACGGAATTTCCGAATTTCCTCAGATAGCTCAGCGTATTTCGCTTTATACTCATGTATCTCTTTTTCAGAGGCAAGTTTCCCATAATTTGAGATTGCATCAAACTCTGACATGGCCTTTTTTACCATCACAGACAGTCTCTGCCCCTTATGGCCTAAGCGATTTCGATATATATTTATGGCTCTGACGACACCAAAGATGATGAGAATGGCAATTATGACGGAAACTTCCATGCGTAGATTAATGATTTGCACAAAGTTAAAATAAAAACCGGGAACTCAGTCAAATATGTGCTAATAAACATTCAAAAATCGGGTCGGTTATTTGCCGAGGGTAAGTCGGAGGCCGAGGTTGAGGTTGAAGTTGAGAGGTTTGTCTTTGTAGAGGGTTTGGATGGCGGTGTGGTCGTCGAAGTAGTAGCTGAGGCCGGGTTCTACGTATAGGCCGACTTCGTTGGTTAGGTCGAGCTGGAGGCCGGCGGAGGCGTTGAGCGACCACTGGAAGGGCTTTTTATAAAGGCTTTCGGTGTCGGTCTTTTCGATCTGATTGTTAAGGATATATTTTTTCTTGGTCTTGCCGTCGACGCATTTTTCGCCGAGCACACCCGCTGACGCATATATTTGGAAGCGTCGCCAGGAGAATATTTTGTATTTCAGACCGAGGGGTATGCCGACATAGTGCAGCCGCTGTTCGCCTTTGAAATAGTGGCTGTCGCTACCTTCGCTCATGTCGGACGACAGGAAGGTGTAGGTAAGGCCGGTTTCGATGCTCAGACGGTCGTTGAGGCTATAAGCGACTGAAACGCCAGTCCTTACGGGCAGATGATGTTTGGTTTTTGTCTTGACTTCTGTTCCTTTGTTAAAGAGAAGTATGCCGAGCAGGGGGCTGTCTTCCCAAGCTGCGGCATCAGGTCCGACCCCGGTCATCATGTCGACGGCTGCGAGACCGGTCTGAGAAGCTCCCGCGCTGCCTGAGGTAAACAGACCGACGGAGAGGCGGCCGGAAGAGTTTTTATTTGTGCGATTCAGAGCGAGATAGTCTTTAGGATATGTTTCGCGTCGCTTAGCGTCGAGCTGATTTCGTTGAACGGACATATCTTTCTCAGCCGTGAGATTGGATGACGACGAATTAGCGACAGGTAGCTGATTGGCAACGGCATCAGCGTCTTTGTCAGCGGCATAAACTGCCTCTACGGGCTGCGATGCAGTCACGGACGGCGCTTTGAGTTCTTTTACAGCAGTACTGACAGCCAGCTCTTCGGCCAAGTCATTCTCATTGCTGTCGGAAGCGTCATGCGAAACGGAGTCTTCGACGTCGGCATGTGTAAGCAGGTCATTTTGAGGCAAAAGCTCCGAGGCATCATCGCTTCCAGGATAGACCAGATAGCCAATGGCGAATAAAAGCGCCAACATGGCAGCGGCAGCGCAGTAACGCTTGAATGACGGCCACAATAAAGCTCTGCGACGGCCGACGGGATTCTCGTCAACCTGCGTTTGCTCCTGACTGATGCTTTCCCACAGACCTGCTGGCGCATCGACCTCGTAGTCAGCCATTTTGTCATGAATATCTTTTAGCCAATCATTTTTCATACGGTTATAGAATTAAGAGACCTGTAGTGCTGTAACTTGCGCGCCAACATCGCTTTAGCGCGATGTAACTGCGACGCGGACGAATTTGCTTTTATGCCGAGTAAATCAGCTATTTCCTTATGGCTTTTGCCTTCGATGACATATAAGTTGAATATGACGCGGTAACCCTCGGGCAATTCTCTAATCATATCATAAATGACATCTGACGGAATGCTCTCCGTGTCGGGATATTCGTCAGGGACATCCATCTCTTCGGGTATGAGCTCGACAAAATTGAACCGGCTGTTGCTTTTCAGGAATTTGAGCATTTCATTCAGCAAAATTCTTGACATCCACCCTTTAAGCGAGCCGCTTCCACGATATTCGAAAGAATTGATCGAAGAAAAAATCTTAAGGAAAGTATTCTGCAAAATATCCTTGACATCCATGTCGTCGGAGACATAGCGCGAGCATATGGCAGTGAGATATCTCACATAGCGACAATACAATATGTGCATTGCCTCATTATCTCCATCTTTAATGAGGCTCAGCAAGTCGTTTTCGTTGTCGATACGGTCTATGTCGGCTGACACAAGCATAAAAATCTCGCCTGACTGCCTACAGAGCGGAAATCAAATCAATTTTGCTCCATAAGAAACAATGGTTAGTCTACTAAATCGTCATGCGTCGACTTGTCGGTAGTGGCAGCAGGGTTTTGGTGAGCGCGACCGAGCTCAAACTCCGCTGATTTCCTGCCGCTGAAAGACATCCAGTTCAGCTTAATTTTTACGGGATTAGCATCGGCAGCAGGCAGATCAGCCAGTCGGAAGGCAATCAAGGCATCGCCTGTCACGCCGTTGACATCGCCTTTGGCATCATGACGCAATTCGAGTTCATAAGGGTTCTCAGGATTTACACCTGTCAGGAGATTGATATAGTGTCGGTTGTTGGCCGGCCCCCACAGAGTGCGAATCCTCAGTGTCAGATAGCCGTCTTCGGCAACCGTGACCCAATCACGGACAACCTCGATAGGGTCTTTGCCATATCGCAAGTCATTTTCATCGCCGAGACTCGGGACGGTGTTCTTTGTTCGGATGCTGTCCATCCAGTTAATGTGTACAGACCTTACGCTGCCGGTTTCGCCATTGTCGTTGTAATTGACCAAAGCGCGGACTTCCTTAGCACCGAAAGGAGAAGTCTTGACGTTGGCCGGCAGCAAGGTAGTAACGTCGTCGAGCTGCATAGAAAAAGTTCCGTCGGCGGACGGACGGACAGTTACCAAAGCTGTCGGGCGATAAAGGGCCACGTTGTCGTCATTTTCGTCAAGACATGAAGGACTTACACACGCCAAGGCCACAAGGCCCGAAATAAATGCTATCGATTTGAATCTATTCATTGGTTATTCTTTTATTTTGTTATCTATCATAATAAATCCTGATACCGACAGAATCTTGCACCGCCAACGCATGTTTTTGCGAATTTTTTTGCCGACAGATGTAAAAAGCAGCGGACCGCATGACGGCCCACTGCTCACATTATTGCAATTATTTAATTACCAAATATATAAGTGATAATTACTTGTTATACGAAACTTCTACATAAGGAGCGTTGCGGAGATAGTCGGCGTTCATACCTGCTGCATCGAGAGTCGAGTGGTCGCCACCGGTACCTTCCTGCTCAACGACATAGTCCTTGAGACCTGCGACATCGGCAACACCGAAAATAGGTTCGAGGTTGAGCATGCCGCTCTGACCGAGTTCACGGAGGTCTTTGAGATGGAGCATAGCAAAACGTCCGGGATATTTCTTGATATATTCAACCGGGCTCTTGCCGACGCGGACTGCATGATAGGTGTCCATCTGCCAGAACATATTTTCGGGCTTGGTGTTCTCAACGAGGTATTCAATCCACACGATATCTGTGCCGGGGATGTTTTCATACTCATGCGAGTGAGTGTGATAGCCATATTTCATGCCGGCGGCAGCGACTTTCTCGCCGATGGCGTTATGATAGTCGACAAAGACCTTGGCCTCGTCCATCGAAGTCGGGAGCGGAGCCCACGGAGTGACGATGTAGGTCATGCCGGCAGCCTTGTGGTCGGCGATAGCTTTGTCCCACCACTCCATGGCAGCGGTAAAATCATGATTTTTGATTTCGTCGGCAGTGAGCTGATGACCGGTGTGGGATGACAGAGCCGTAAGACCAGCCTTGAGCTGGTCGGCTTTATACTGTTCGGGTGTCACGCCATAGAACTTGCCGTTGTTGTAGTTGGCGGCTTCGGTTCCGGTATAACCCATCTCGTGGAGTGCAGCGAAAATCGAATCGTGGTTCTGCGCATAGAGGGTCGAGTCGCCGATCAAATCGCGTATAGAATAAAGCTGAATTGACATTTCCTTTTGGGGAAGAGCGGCCTCATCGGCAGACTGCGCAGGTGTGCAAGCGGCAAACAAGCCGCTTGCGCCTAACGCGATAGCAAACAATATTGAATTATTTTTCATCGGATATAACTCTTAGTCAAGTTCTTTAACTCGAATATTGCGATACCATACGTCGTCGCCATGATCCTGGAGGCCGATATAACCTTCGTGGTTCTCGCCGCCCATGTTGATCATAAGCTTGTAAGCGCAGGGGAAGTCGCCGTCTTCGTTAAACTTGCTGTCACGGAGCATCTGTTTCCATTTCGGTGTCCAGAGATGATATTCGAGAACGTTCTCGCCGTTCTGGCTGTGGATGACAGTGCCTTTGTAGACAGTGATCTTAGCCTTGTTCCATTCGCCGTGGGGTTTGGCGTTCTGAGGTTTGGCCGGGATCATGTCGTAGAGCGAAGCCGACTGGCGGTTGCCGTCGACACCGAGTTTGGCATCTTCGTGGTTGTCATTGTCAAGCACCTGATACTCGGAAGCCGACTGCCAGATAGGCAGATAGACTTCTTCGCCGTCTTCGTTGGTCACAGCTTCCTGAGCGAGGTAGAAAATGCCCGAGTTGCCGCCCTTCGAAATCTTGTATTCGAGTTCGAGCTCAAAGTTTTTGAACTTGTGGGGGAAGATGAGGTCGCCGCCACCTTCAACCTGGGCTTCGCCTGTGCCTGAACCAACGAGATGGATAGCACCGTCGTCGACATTCCAGCTAGTCGGAGCTGCATCCATGCCGTAACCGCGCCAACCGTCGAGGTTCTCGCCATTGAAGATTGTGATGTAGCCTTCTTCGTCGACAGGATAGTTTGAGATATCGGTCTGAGCCTTGTCGGCGATTTTATATTCGCCGCGCGCGAGCTTTGCAGCGATAGCCGCAGAGTCTTTCTCGCAGCCGCAGTCGCTGCATGAGCAAGAGCATTTACATTTGTTTCCGCCGCATGATGACAGGAGGGCAACAGCAGCGCCTAAAATCAGAATTGACTTTTTCATTTCATCTCACTGATTAGAGTTGTTTTACACGGACATTTCTATACCAAACTTCGTCGCCATGATCCTGGAAAGCGAAGAAGCCGTCGTGCTTGTCGTTAAGCAGTCTGAACGCAGCGGGAATAGATTTTTCGCTGAATTTGCTGTTCTGGAGCATTTCGACCCATTCGGGAGTCCACATCTCGTATTCGAGCACTTTCTCGCCATTCTGATAGTGAGTAACTTTGCCGTTGTTGACCACAACGCGAGCCGTGTTCCATTCGCCGAAAGGCTTGGAATTCTGAGGCACAGCGGGGATAAGGTCATAGAGCGAAGCCGACTGGCGGTTGCCATCGACGCCGAGTTTGGCATCGGGATGGTTGACATTGTCAAGAATCTGATATTCTGGAGTCGAGACAAAAAGCCATTCGAGATTGCCTTCGTCGTTTTTATTTTCCTGGCCCATGTAGAAGAAACCGGAGTTGGCGCCTTCAGAGACTTTCCAGTCAAACTGTACGTCGAAGTTCTGGAAATCGTGAGCAAAGATAATGTCGCCACCCTCGCCTTCGCCACGGACAAAGTGGAGGCAGCTGTCCTCAACGAGCCAGCGTTCGGGCGCATGGTCTTTGCCATAACCGCGCCAGCCTGTCAGGCCTGTGCCGTCAAAAATGACAGTGTAGCCGTCGCTGTCGACCGGGAATGCAGCAACGACAGTTTCTTCTCCGAAGGGAACGACAGAGTAAGCGAGCGAGTCGACCTGAGGCGCTGCCGCTTCTTCAGTATTATTTTTTTTACCGCAGGCAGAGAAAATGGTCAGTGCTGCGAGAGCAGAAATAAATATGAATGATTTTTTCATTTCAGTCTTATATATATAAATAATGTGTTATGTCAGTTAGATAATGGGCATTTCGGGGAGAGTCCAGCCGTCGCGGTAAACCGGTTTGATGAGCTGCTGGGCATAAACGTTGGCATCGACAGGCTCTGTGTAGCTGCGATCGAAAGTCGGGTGACCGTCGTGAATCTGGAACTTGTCTTCGATGATATTCTTGATAGTTGCGTCGGCGGGGATGTTTGTAAAGCGCATATTCTCGCCATCCCAGTCAAGCCACTGGTTGAGGCTCTGGAGACGGACTGCAGCCACACCCATAGTGATCATTTCGTTGAGCGGGCCGGCATACATGAAGTCTGATTCGCAGGGAACGCGCGATTCGGGGCTTTCCTTGCATGCGCGTATCCAGTCCTGCTGGTGGTTGTCGGCTTCGACAACGCGGCAAACTTCGGGCACTTTCGGGTCGCGGCCTGAGCAGAGGAAGGGCTCGTAGCCATATGTGTTGACAACCATGGTGTCTTTCGTACCATAGAGCACAGCGACACCGTTGACGTCGAATTTCTTGCCTTCGGGCATATTATCGGGCAGGTTGGGCATCAGGCCACCGTCGTACCATGTCAGTTCGACTTCGGGCAGAGCGAGACGCGGCAGATTGTCGCGTGCGGGGAACTTGAAGGTAATTTTTTCAGCCGAGGGGCAAGAGTCGCTCATAAGCATGGTCGAGCTGCCGATGACTGCGGTCGGATAGCCGAGTTCGAGACCGCGGAACGGAACCTGGAGGATATGGTTGGCCATATCGCCGAGAGCGCCGCTGCCGAAGTCCCACCATCCGCGGAAGTTCCACGGCGTGTAGGCTGCGTTGTAGGGACGGAATTTGGCCGGGCCGATGAATGCATCCCAATTCAAAGTCTTGGGCACTTTCATCGTTTCTTTAGGAGTAGCCATGCCCTGCGGCCAGATAGGACGGTTGGTATAGGATTCGATTCTTGTCACTTCGCCGATTTCGCCGTTGCGCAGCCAGTTGATGGCCTTGCGCGAACCTGCGCTCGAAGCGCCCTGGTTACCCATCTGAGTGGCCACTTTGTGTTTCTTGGCCAGATTGGTCAGCAAGCGCGATTCATAAGGATAAAGTGTCAGAGGTTTCTCCACATAGACGTGTTTGCCGGCGACAATGGCGTCGGCTGCGATGATGGCGTGGGTGTGGTCGGCAGTTGCAACCATCACGGCATCGGCATCCTTGAGCATATCGTCGTACATCCGGCGATAGTCGTTATAGCGCTTGGCGTTGGGATATTTGTCAAAAATATGTTTGGCATATTTCCAATCGACGTCGCAAAGACCGATGATGTTTTCGGTTTCCATTGCAGCGTGGTCGGCCGCACCGCGACCGCCGATACCGACGCCGAGGATGTTGAGTTTGTCACTGGGCGCTGTATGACCGGCGCTTTTACCTAACACTGAAGGGGGCACAATCATAGGCGCAGCCATCATACCGGCCAATGCGATACCGCTCTTCTTCAGGAAATCTCTCCTTGAAATATCTGACATAGCATTTAAAAATAATTGGTTAATATGAGTAGTTTTTAGTTATACTTGAGGCATATCGGGGAGCGACCAGCCGTCGCGATAGAGCGGACGGATAAGACGCTCGGCATAGAGACGGGCATTGACCGGCTCTGTATAGCTTCGGTCGAAGGTAGGATGTCCGTCGTGGATTTCGAATTTGTCTTCGATGATGTTTGAGATAGTAGCGTCGGCGGGGATGTTAGTGAAGCGCATGTTCTCGCCGTCCCAGTCGAGCCACTGGTTGAGACCCTGCAGACGAACGGCTGCGACACCCATGGTGATCATTTCGTTGAGCGGGCCGGCTGAAGCGAAATCAGATTC
>JAGAOW010000131.1 GCA_017889945.1 Muribaculaceae bacterium | reverse complement strand
GACCTCGCAAAAATATGGCAGTACAAACTGAATCATATACTGCTCGTTATCGCTTCGTCAGGCACGGGAATTGCGCCCGAAGTCGCACGCGTGGTGGTCTATCCCGAACATGAATATGATTTTCTGAATCTTGCAGGTCTGACAGCCACAGGCCAAAGATTCGAAGAACCGTCGTATGACTACATCTCGGTCAATCCGCGCAATCAGTCAGACCCCGAGGGGTATTATTTTGACATTGCGGAAATGCTGCGCCAATATTTTCTAAAGCATCCGTCGGAACTCAACGGGCAGGATGGCGAAGCGGCCGAAGCCCCGGTCAACTGAAGGGGAAGCGGAAGGCTTTGAGTTCGGCGATGTAGCGCTTCTCGTTGCCTCCGCAATAATTATTACAAATTTTATGGAATGCAGCCGAATGGTTCATCTCTGAGAGGTGGGCGAGTTCGTGATATATAATGTAGTCTCTGAGATGTCCGGGCAGGAAGACGAGGGCGTAGCTGAGCGCGATAGTTCCGCGCGAGTTGCAGTGCCCCAATATCTTTCGGCCTCTGGATATTTCCCAGCTGAGAGGCTGCCGGCCGATTTCGTCGGCGAGCCGGCGTGCGCGAGGCAGCAACACCGACGGAGCAAGGTGTTTGGCTATGCCACGCATTGCGTTGCTGATGGCTTTTACAGCTTCGGGCGAACCGACGGCGATGCGGCAGGGCAGGCTAATTTCGAAGGAGTCGCGGCTGAGCTTGCGTGTCACGCATGAGCGGTTGTCGCTGTCGTGGGTCGAAATGCGGACTGTGAAATCGCCATAGTCGAGTGTGTCGCCGACAGCAAAAGATGCATTCGAAGGCTTGATGTCGAGCAGTCGTGGCAGCATCTGCCGGATGACGCGCTCCAGATCGGCGGATGTCATGCGCGGAGGAACTGACAGCTGCAGGCCGGTCGCGCTCCAACGGGCGACGACGCGCCTGGCGCTCCGCCTGACGGTGTAGCTTACGATGCCTAATTGCGGATGAGCAAAATTTCCGCTGCCGACGATGTATTCGGTCATTGCTCGATGCCCCAGTGAAGTTTGTTGCGGAGTGTCTCGATGAAACTTGAACCGGGCAGATGAAGCACTTTGACGTCAAAGTCGGCGCGACGGAGTCGTATCTCCGTGCCTACTGGCAGCGACACCGAACGCCCGTCGAGTGTGAGACGGAAATGCTCGGCGCGAGCCTGCGGCAGGATTGACAGCGATGAGCTGTCGCTGATTACAAGCGGACGCATGGTCAGAGTGTGGGCGGCGATAGGCGAAATGACCCATACACGGGTTTGCGGCTGGATGACAGGTCCGCCGACCGAGAGGTTGTAGGCCGTGCTTCCGGTTGGAGTGGCGATAATCAGACCGTCGGCGCAGTAGTCGGCGAGGTGGATGCCGTCGAGGTAGGTCATGGCGTCGATCATCGACGCGCTGTCGTCTTTTGAAATTGTAACTTCGTTGAGCGCGAAAGGCCAGGTCTTGATTTCGGGAGAGACGACCTCGATGAGACCGCGCCGTTCGTAGCTCAGTGTGCCTGACATGATAAGCTCGGGAACTTCCGAGAGCCGATCGACGCTGAGAGCGGTCATGTAGCCAAGATGGCCGGTGTTTACACCGAGTATGGGTATGTCTGAGCGGCTGACCCACATGGCTGTGCGGAGAAATGTGCCGTCGCCCCCGATGCTGACCGAGGCGTCGGCTGTGAAGTCAGAGCTGTCTGTGACGCGGCGCACTGCTGCGAGAGCCGGAAGCATGACCGCCTGAAGATATTTGTAGAGTTTGGGGTGCATGACAACTTCGACACCCATTTGGGCGAGGCGTCTCATAAAAGCTTCTATTTCAGGGAGGTAGTTATCCTGTCGGCGGCTGCCATAGACGGCTATTCTCATGATTTACAGTGGTTTGATTATAAGTTGATGTAGTGCAAGAGTTCGTCGACGCGTCGCTGCAGGCTTGAATCGGTGGAGTCGCTTGACCCGGTCGAAAAGCTAATGACGTCGAAACCGTATCGCTCGAGCGAGCGAGCGACAGCTTCGCCGCTAATGCGGTTGATGCGGATGTCGGCGAGCAGATCATAGAGCATGCTTTCGTCGCGCATGACATTGAGGTTGAGCATATGCGCGTCGCAGTCCTCGACGGCTTTGGCGATGCGCGAAGCTGAAAAATCGCTTTTGCGGCAACCAATCAGCAGATGGCTCGACCCCTCGAGAGCGGGATAGAGTTCGTCGATATCGTATGTTTTGAAATCTTTTGACACTAATTCTTTCGTCGTTTTGTTATTTCTGATTAAATTTGCAGAAAGATTTGCAAATACAAATTTACTAATAATTTTTCTAATCAGGAAATACAGGCAGGTTGGTAACAAGCCCTAAAATGACTAATCTAAGCGTTAATATTAATAAAATAGCAACTCTGCGCAATTCGCGCGGCGAAAACCGGCCATGTGTCGAGGATGTCGCCTGCGACTGCGAAGCTTTCGGCGCCGACGGCATAACCGTGCATCCCCGTCCGGATGAGCGCCATATCAAGCATGCGGATGTTTTCAAGTTGCGCCCATTGATTAAGACCGAGTTTAATATTGAAGGCTATCCGTCGCCCGACTTCATAGACCTTGTTCTGAAAGTCAAGCCGGCGCAAGTGACCCTTGTGCCCGACGCGCCCGACACACTGACTTCATCGTCGGGGTGGAACACGGTTGAGAATCTTGAATTTCTGTCGTCGGTAGTGGACACTTTCAAGGAGGCCGGAATACGCACATCGATTTTTGTTGCTCCCGATGCAGAGATGATTGCGGCAGCAGCGAAGGCCGGCACAGACCGTGTC
>JAGAOW010000130.1 GCA_017889945.1 Muribaculaceae bacterium | reverse complement strand
TGTTGGATACTTCTTTAATAACCTCAGGCTTGCGGTTCTGGCATTGTGCGAGCTGAGCTGCGAGAGCTGCGGCCTCGGCCTGTGAAGCGGCTGCGACAGCACCTGCGTCGGCGACGGCAGCACGGAGGTCATTGACCTGAGCGTTAAGAGCGTCGACTTCGGCCTGGTTGTAAGGCTGTACGCATGTGAAACCTTCGCCGAAACGATAGCTTACACCGGCAGTCAGATTGAATGTTGCATTACGGCTCGAATATCCGATAGCCTGCTGCTTGAAGCTTGAGCCGTTCATGTTATACATGACCGACGGAGCAATATTGACTGAAAGACGGTCGGTGGCATTAATCTTGAAGTTAAGGCCTGCCTTGGTAACAAAATAGTTCCAGTCGTCGCCGTTAGCTTCGTTGACATATTGGTGTCCCCAGCCGGCACCTGCTACAGCCTCAATTGTGAAGGGGCGTGTGGCGCACTGATAGCCGCCGAAGAGATTAAAGAGGTCGACCTTGCCGTATAAACCGACATAAGAGTCATCGAAAGCAGTCGAACTGTGAGTGCGGCCATTCCACGAAGAAGTGTTAATGCCGAACAAAGATTCGACGCCGAGAGCAAATGTAGGCGTAATCTGCTTGTCGATGTTGAGCCCGACAACAGGCCTCATTGACTTAAAGAAGGGATTGTGCATCATTGGTGTCGTAACGCCGCCGTTAACGCCTACTGAAACGTTATCAAATAATTTAGGTTGTTCAACGGCTTGAGCCGCGGCCGTCAGCGCCCCAAGGGCGATGACCGGAAGGAGAATCATTCTTTTCATATAAATCAATTTCACTAAATGATTAATATTTATGATACATTACAAACACCGATGTCGCCATAAAGGTTTATGAACATCAAAAAACAAGAACCGACCAAAGGCCGGTTCTACATATAATATATTAGTAATTATGATTGCGTAATGTATTAATAATTACGATTGTGCGAAGCCTGCGAAAAGGCACAGGGCGCGTAATTATTTCAATGCAGCAAGCGCGACGGCGATGCGTTTCATCGCTTCTTTGATGTTGTCGTCGGAAGTAGCATAGCTCAGGCGGATATATCCGGGCGCACAGAAAGCATCGCCGGCAACAGTTGCGACGTGTCCTTCTTCGAGAAGATACATGGCCAGATCGGAAGCGTTATTGATGGCATGAGAGCCATTGCTTTTGCCGAAGTAAGAGCTGACTTCGGGGAAAAGGTAGAACGCTCCCTTGGGCTCATTAACTTTCAGACCGGGAATTTCGCGAGCAAGGCTGACAACGAGATTGCGTCGGCGCTCAAAGGCTTGTCGCATGTCTTCGACACACTGCTGCGAACCTGTATATGCAGCCTCGGCCGCTTTCTGAGCGATTGACGACGCGCCCGAAGTGTACTGGCCCTGAAGCTTAGTGCATGCTTTGGCGATAGCGAGAGGAGCGGCGCAATATCCGATGCGCCAGCCTGTCATGGCATAAGCCTTCGACACACCGTTGACTACAACCGTGCGGTCGGCAATATCGGCAAATGATGCCAGAGAGGTAAATTCGCCGGTATAATTTATATGTTCATAAATTTCGTCGGCAAGAACTATAATATTTTCGTGTCGCTTGACTACTTCAACCAATGCGGCAAGTTCATCGCGGGTATAGACAGAGCCAGTCGGGTTGGAAGGCGAACACATAAGCAGCATTCTGGTGCGCGGAGTGATTGCAGCTTCGAGCTGCTCGGGTGTCATCTTGAAATCGCTTTCGATGCCTGTAGCGACAGTGACACATTTGCCTTCGGCCAATTTGACCATCTCAACATAGCTAACCCATGCAGGAGTGGGCAACACAACCTCGTCGCCGGGATTGATTGTCGACAATATCACATTGCACAGCGCCTGCTTGGCACCGCCGGACACAACAATTTGCGCGGGACTGAAATCGAGTCCGTTTTCTCTTGCCAGTTTGTCGCTGACAGCTTTGCGCAAGCTCATATAGCCGGGCACGGGCGAATAGAACGAGAAATTTTCGTCAATTGCTCGCTTGGCAGCTTGTTTGATATGGTCAGGAGTGTTAAAATCAGGCTCTCCGACCGAGAGGTTAATCACATCGACGCCTTGCTCCTTGAGTTCGTTGCTCTTTTGCGACATTGCCAGAGTCTGCGACTGCGCCAGACTGCTGACACGCTTTGAAATAAAATCCATGAAACAAAACTTTTTGGTTTTCTTCCACAAAGATAATGAAATTTTATGGAACGCGCTCTTATCTCTATTTATTTGATTCAGGACCGAACTTGGACATCACACGATCCATCTTTGCCTTAATATCCGATGACGAGAGATTGCCGATGCTGCCGATATGAGTGTGCGACACCTTGCGCGTCGGACGATATCTGCCTTCGTTTACCTGTATGCCGACAGTCTTATACGCTTCTCGGAAGGGAACACCATCGAGCACCATGCGGTTGACATCCTCGACGGTAAAGAGGTAGTCGTACTTACTGTCGTTGATTATATCGCGGTTGACCCGGATGTGGGCAAGCATGAAATCGCACATGTCAAGGCATTCAATGAGAGTTGTCGTGGCAGGGAAAATGATGTCTTTGAGCAGCTGCAAATCGCGATTGTAGCCTAAAGGAAGATTGGCAGTAAGGAGAGCTATCTCGTTGGAAACGGACTGCAGACGATTGCATTTTCCGCGCATGATTTCAAATACATCGGGATTCTTTTTATGCGGCATTATGCTCGAGCCGGTCGTAAACTCGTCGGGCAAAGAGACAAAGCCGAAGTTCTGGCACATATACATGCACATGTCCATGGCGAAATGACCCAAAGTCGAAGCTATAGCCGATATGGCAAAGGCGACGGCACGCTCTGTCTTGCCGCGGCTCATCTGAGCGGCGATAACATTGTAATGCAAATCGGCGAAATGGAGAAGTTCGGTTGTTTTGCGACGGTCGAGCGGGAACGACGAGCCATAGCCGGCTGCCGAACCGAGCGGATTCTGATTTGTGATGTCGTAGGCGGCTGAAAGCAACTGCATGTCGTCGACCAACGACTCGGCATAAGCCCCGAACCAAAGTCCGAACGATGAGGGCATGGCAATCTGCAGGTGGGTATAACCCGGCATGAGCGCATCTTTATATGTCTCGCTCAGCGACTGGAGACGCTCGAAAAGCCGACCGACCGATGCCGCGATTTTTCGAAGTTCGTCGCGCATGAACAGTTTGAGATCAACAAGCACCTGATCATTGCGTGAACGTCCCGAATGAATCTTCTTGCCAATATCTCCGAGACGCTCGGTAAGCATAAATTCTATCTGCGAATGAATATCTTCGATGCCTTCTCCAATTGTGAAATCGCCATTGTCGATCACTTGAAGAATTTCACTGAGGGCCTTGAGAAGAGTGTCGAGTTCGTCGCGCTTGAGCAGTCCGATCGATTCGAGCATTTTTATGTGGGCCATCGAGCCTTCGACATCATATCGGGCCAAACGCCGGTCAAGCTGACGATCATTGCCTACTGTAAATTCTTCAATCAGTCTGTCGGGTTCAGACCCTTTACTCCAAAGTTTCATAACGAGGTAATAATTTGTTGATATATGTCGATTGCTCGATCGATTTCACATTCTAAAATATATTCGTCGGCACTGTGGCTGCGCGATGATTCGCCCGGACCAATCTTCAGCGCCGGGATGCCGTGCATAAGTGCGCGGTCGGACAAGGTCGGCGAAACAAATGTTTCGATACCTAATAAAGTTGCGGCTTTTACCAAGGGATGTTCACAGCTGATAGCCGATGCCTGCAAGCGTGTAGACCTTGCTTTAACATCTGATTGCATGGCTGAATTGATGATGTCGACCATCTCCCGGTTGCTGTATGCGTCGGTCGTCCGAATATCAACAACAAAATCGCAACGGTCGGGAATCACATTGTGCTGTGTTCCGGCATTGATTTGCGTGACAGTCATTTTCACGTCGCCAAGCGTCGGCGATGTCCGTTCAAATCTGAAACTTCGCAGCAAAGCAATGTCGTCAAGCGCACGAATGATGGCATTGTCGCCTTCATCACGGGCTGCATGGCCGCTTACGCCGCGGGCGCAACAGTCGAGCACCACGAGTCCGCGCTCGGCTATGGCAGCTTTCATGCCTGTCGGCTCGCCGACGATAGCCATATCGATTTTAAGGCCTGTTTCATCGAAATGTTTCAGCAAAGACTCTATGCCGTTTGCTCCGCTGACCTCCTCCTCGGCAGTCAGGGCAAGCACAAGATTGACGGAAAGAGGCCGATTGCGCAACAGCTTGAAACACTCTACGAGCGACACAAGCGAGCCGCCGGCGTCGTTACTGCCCAGACCGTAGATTCGCCCGTCGCGATGGAGAGGGCTGAAGGGGTCAAGCGTGTATGACTGCGAGGGACGGACAGTGTCGTGATGAGAATTGAGCAAAAGCGTAGGCATGTCAGCACAATAGTTGTCGCAAACCGCCCATACATTGTTCATGAGCCGCCGGGGCGCGATGCCGCAACCGCGGAGTTCATTCTCAATAATATCGGCAGTTACGGATTCATCGCGAGAAAGCGAGGGGGTCGCAATCAGCCGATCAAGCAGTCGGAGAGCAGAATCGTTCATAAAGTGATGCGTGTGCCCGATTCCTTTATAAGGTCATCGGAATGTTTGATGATAACAGAGTCGACGCCTCGGCGTATTGCAGCAAAAGCATTGTCAATTTTAGGCAGCATGCCCGCACTGACTTTAGCTTCGGCTTTAAGGTTCTGATAAATTTCAGGAGTTATGTGTCTTATCACGGAGTCCGGATTGTCGATATCCTCGAGCACTCCGGCTTTTTCGAAGCAGAAACACAAATCGGTCGGTGCAATGCGCGAAGCGCCTACAGCCACAGCCGAGGCTACAGAATCGGCATTGCAATTAAGCAAACCGCCATTGCCGTCGTAAGTAATCGCACAAAACACCGGAGTCACACCGCTGACGAGCAGATCTGCTATAAAACGATCATTGACTCCGTCGGCAGCTATGTCGCCGACATAGCCATAATCAATCGGCTCTGGCTTACGGCGGACAGCGCTGACAGCCTTGGCGTCAGCACCACATAGACCTACAGCATCACAGCCACAGGCCTGCAGCATGGCAACAATCCGCTTGTTGACCAAACCGGCATATACCATGGTCACAACGTCGAGCGTGTCGCGGTCGGTAACGCGTCGTCCGTCGACCATCTTGGTCTCTATGCCGAGACGGCCGCTGAGGCGCGTGGCCTCCTTGCCTCCGCCGTGGACCAATATCTTTCGCCCCTGAAGCTTTGCAAAGTCCGCGACAAAACGACTGAGAGCTTCGGGATTATCGATTACATTGCCTCCGATTTTTACAACTGTTATGCGGTTCATTTCATTGATTCCAACAAACGTTTGATAACTGTCTGAGCCGAAATTTCGCGATTGGCGGCTTCGGGAATGACTATGCTGCGGTCAGATTCAATAACTTCGTCGGTCACAATCATGTTGCGGCGCACGGGAAGGCAGTGCATGAAATAGGCATTGTCGGTCAAAGCCATCGCAGCCGAATCGACTGTCCAACGCGGGTCTATCGACAGCACCTTGCCATAATTCGGGTCAGCATAGGCCGACCAGTTTTTCGCATATACAAAGTCTGCACCCTCGAAAGCCTTGTCCCGGTCGTATTCGACTTTGGCGCGACCTACAAATTTCGGGTCAAGTTCATAGCCTTCGGGATGAGTAATAACAAATTCATAATCCGTACGATTCATCCACTCGGCGAATGAATTGGGAACTGCCTGAGGAAGAGCCTTGGGATGCGGGGCCCATGTCATCACGACTTTAGGACGGGACTTGGTTTTGAATTCTTCAATCGTTATCAAATCAGCGAAACTCTGCAGCGGATGGCGCGTAGCGGCCTCCATGCTGAACACAGGCTTGCCCGAATATTTGATAAACTGTTTGATGACTCGCTCCTCGTAGTCAGCCTTTTTGTCGGTCAGTCCGGCAAACGAACGCACACCAATCATATCACAGAAGCAACCCATCACAGGGATAGCCTCAAGCAAATGTTCGGGCTTGTCGCCGTCCATTACCACTCCGCGCTCAGTCTCCAGCTTCCATGCGCCTTGATTGACATCGAGCACAATCACGTTCATGCCGAGGTTCATAGCGGCTTTCTGTGTGCTCAGGCGTGTGCGCAGACTTGAATTGAAGAAAATCATCAACAAAGTGCGGTTACGGCCAAGCTCGGTGTATGCGAAACGGTCGCGTTTGATTTCAAGAGCCTCTTCGACGGCGCTGCGGATGTCGCCGATATCGTCGACGCATGTAAATTTATTTATCATGATTATTTATTAACTCCTTAAATTCGTTGAGAAAATGGTCGGCCTGCCGGCGATCGAGGCAAAGAGCCGGAAGCAAACGCACTGTAGAGACACCTGCGCCGCCCGTAAATATCTTATGTCCGAAAAGCAATTCGCGACGAACTTCAGCGCCTGAGCCTTCAACTTCAACACCAATCATCAAACCGCGTCCGCGGACGTCTTTCAATGCCGGCATCTTACGCAACTCTTCCAACAGATATGCGCCTGTCGCAGCAGCATTGTCAATCAACTTCTCGTCGCGGATGACTTCGAGCGTTGCGATTGCAGCGGCACATGCCAGATGGTTGCCACCGAAAGTTGTGCCAAGCATGCCCTTCACTGCCTTGAATTCCGGGGAAATCAGCACCGCGCCCATCGGGAATCCGTTGGCAATGCCTTTTGCGCATGTAATAATGTCAGGACGCACACCGGCATACTGATGAGCGAAGAACTTGCCGCTGCGTCCGTAGCCCGACTGTATTTCATCAACTATCATGACCACTCCCAGCCGGCGGGTCAGATCTCGCAAATCGCGCATAAAACTGTCATCGGGCATTCTTATTCCGGCCACACCCTGAATGCCTTCGATTATCACGGCGCAATAATCGCCGCCTGACAGCATGCGTTCGACAGTTTCGATGTCGTTGAGAGGCGCGAAGTCAACGTTGCCGCTACGGTTGAACGGCGACACGATTTTGGGATTGTCAGTCGCCGCCACAGCGCCTGATGTGCGGCCGTGGAAAGCCTTGTCAAAGGCAAGCAATTTAGCCTTGCCGGTATGGAACGAAGCGAGTTTGACAGCGTTCTCATTGGCTTCCGCGCCCGAATTGCACAAAAAGAGACTATAATCGCTGTAACCGCAATTTTCTCCGAGCAATTGCGCGAATTTGGTCTGAAGAGAGTTTTTGACCGAGTTGGAATAGAAACCGAGCCGGGCAAGCTGCGACGACACAGCATCGACATAATGCGGATGAGCATGTCCTATGGAAATCACGGCGTGACCGCCATACAGGTCGAGATATTCACAGCCGTCGGCGTCGTAGACATAGCATCCTTTGCCCCTGACGGGTTCAATGTCGTATAGAGAATAAACGTCAAATAGTTCCATTATAACAGATTATTAAAATTATCGACAGCTCGGTTTATCGGCTGCGGGGGTAAATATCATCAGAAAGCCGACGGTTTCAGTCTGAGGCCGCAGGTTTCATCGAGACCGAACATCAGATTCATATTTTCGACCGCCTGCCCCGACGCACCCTTGAGGAGATTGTCGATGGCCGAGACTATAAGCAACTTTCGGCCATGCTTCTCAGGACGGATGATTGCTTTGTTGGTATTTACAGCCTGCTTGAGGTCGACCGGATTGTCTGAAACAACAGCAAACGGGCTATCAGAGTAATAGTTCTTGTAAAGCTCGGTAGCCTCGTCTTGCGTCAGGTCACAATCGGTATAGACAGACGCAAAAATGCCGCGGGCGAAATCGCCGCGAACAGGCACAAAATTTATATCGGCCGAGAAGTCGGGCTGAAGGGCGCACAAAGTGCGGCGAATTTCAGCAAGATGCTGATGCTCGAAAGCCTTATACACAGACATATTGTCGCTGCGCCAGCTGAAATGAGTGGTAGACGACGGTTTTACGCCCGCGCCTGTAGATCCAGTGACAGCAGTGACATGCACCTCGCCTTTGAGGTATCCGTTTGCTGCAAGCGGCAGTAACGCGAGCTGAATGGCTGTGGCAAAACAACCGGGATTGGCCACTCGCCCTGCATCGGATATACGGATGCGGTTGACCTCAGGCAAACCGTAGACATAGCCGCAACTTTCATCGCGGTAATCCTGTGCGAGGTCTATAACCTTCAGGCCTGCAGGCATATCGTGGCTCTGCCAGAAAGCCGAGCTCTGTCCGTGGCCTGAACAAAGGAAAAGGACGTCGACAGAATTAAGGTCGCAACTGTCAGTGAAGCGCAAATCAGTCTCGCCGAGCAATCCGCCGTGGACATCCGTAATCAGATTGCCGGCATTGCTCGAAGAATTGACAAAAACGATTTCAGCCTCAGGATGATTCAGCAGGATGCGGAGCAGCTCGCCGGCAGTGTATCCCGCACCACCGATTATACCGACTTTCATTGCTTGCCGTCAGCGCCGTTGCGCTTCTGAACGTTATAGTAAATCTTCATCTGATTGCCGAGGATTTTTGTGAAGCCCTTGACATCGTCGGCTGTCCAGGCCTTGTTGACTTCGCCATATTCGCCGAAATCGGTCTTCATCAGGTCGAAAGGCGAGTCAACGCCTACAAGTGTATAGCTGTAGGGGCGGAGTATAATGCCGACAGTACCGGTAACATTGCGCTGCGAGCTTTCGAGCATAGCCTCGATGTCGCGCATTACCGGTTCGAGATACTGAGCCTCATGGAGGAACATGCCATACCAGGTGCCTACCTGATCTTTCCAATACTGCTGCCATTTGGTCAGAGTATGCTTTTCAAGCATCTTGTGGGCGGCGATAATAAGTATAGGTCCGGCAGCCTCGAAGCCTACGCGGCCCTTGATGCCGATAATGGTGTCGCCGATGTGCATGTCGCGACCAATGCCGAACTTAGAGCCGAGTTCTTCGACACGACGGATTGCATCTACCTTGTTTTCAAAGTGTTCGCCGTTGACTGCCGAAATTTCTCCATGCTCGAAACTGATTGTAATGTGTTCCTCTCCCGACGCCGTAACCTGCGAAGGATATGCGTGTTCGGGCAAAGTCTGTTCGGAATGGAGTGTCTCACGACCTCCGATGCTCGTACCCCACAGTCCTTTGTTGATTGAATACTCCATCTTCTTGAAGTCGGCCTCATAGCCGTGACGTTTGAGGTAATCAATCTCATACTCGCGTGTAAGAGTCATGTCGCGAGTGGGTGTTATGATTTCAATTTCCGGGGCGAGAATCTGGAAAGTCAGGTCGAAACGGACCTGATCATTACCCGCGCCGGTCGAGCCGTGGGCGATAGCGTCAGCACCTATGCTCTTGGCATATTCGATGATGGCCATGGCCTGAAAAATACGCTCTGACGAGACACTGATAGGATATGTTCCGTTGCGCAGCACATTGCCGGCAACCATATATTTGATACTTTTGTCGTAATATTCTTTAGTAACATCGAGTGTTTTATGCGATTTCGCACCGAAAGCCATCGCACGTTTTTCGATGACGTCGAGTTCGGCAGCATCAAAACCACCGGTGTTGGCTATGGCCGTGTGGACGTCATAGCCGAGATCCTCAGAGAGATATTTGACAGCGAAAGATGTGTCAAGGCCTCCGCTGAACGCCAATACTACTTTTTTCTTATCGTTCATATTTATATCAGTGTTAATTTCAAATGTGTAAGAGCCGGCAGCCGCGCCGACTGTGGACTGCCGCCATGAATGCGGCTTATTTTTTAAGATGCAGAAGTTTGCCTATCTTGTTCTTGAAAAGGATGAGATAAGGCGTAGCGCGGTTGTTGTTTTCTACCGGCGCCTGAGGGTCGTAGAGCATGCCGGTGCAGAGACACATACGCCGCTTGTTGCGCTGGAGTATATCATAGTTGACACAACCCTGACAGCCTTGCCAGAACTCTTCGTCGTCGGTCAGTTCCGAAAAAGTCACAGGCTTGTAGCCCATGCGCGAATTGAGTTTCATCACAGGCAGCGAGGTCGTGATGCTGAATATCTTTGCATAGGGAAAACGCATACGCGCAAGCTCGAAAGTCCTTTCCTTGATTCGGGCCGCGAGGCCGAGATGGCGATACTCCGGATCGACAATAAGCCCGGAGGTGGCGACAAAGTCGCCATGTCCCCAGCATTCTATATAGCTGAAGCCAACGAGGCGGTCGCCGTGGAGTGCGACCACAGCCTTTCCGCCTTTGATTTTGGATGAAATATATTCGTTAGAACGCCGTGCGATGCCCGTCCCTCTTTGCAATGCTGATTCATATATAAGGTCGCATATGTGAGGGGCGTGTACGGCGTGCTGCTCTTCTGCAAATGATACAGTTATGTCATCTATGCTCATTGTCGACAATTTTCTCTGAAAAAAAATTTGCACAAAGATAGTACAAATGACTTTATGATTGGTCGTTTTTATAATAATTTAGTAGATTGTGGAAATCGTCAAATTTTCTGACGCGTATTTATCGCAAACGTTTTCCTTTTGTCCGACTCCCACACAGCCCGACAAATCCAATTTAACGTGCATGTTTAAGTTATAATTTAAATAAATGAATTAAATTTGCAGTCGAGAGTCTGCATGTTTCATAATAAATATGTAGGCCGGTAGAGAAGTACGAATCAATAACCAAGTATCAGACATATCCAATGAATAAACTAAAACTCGCGCTTGCGCTGTCACTTCTGATGGCTGCCCAAACGTCGATGGCTGTTCCCGCAAAGCCAACTCCGTCAGTATTTACACAACCCGACAGCACGACTGTCGTTTTACAAAAAGTCGGCGACGAACGACGCCACATCACTATCACACCCGAAGGTTATCCCGTGACGCTCGACAGCAAAGGTTTTTATTGCTACGCCGAGCTCGACCAAAACGGCAAACTGAAAGCAAGCGCTGTAAAAGCATCCGCCACAGACAAACTCAGCGAGGCTGACCTCAAGCTTGTCAAGAGCCTCAACCCCAATGCAATCCGTCAGGTTGCGATGTCCAATCAGGCTACGACCAGATTCAGCGCCCCGAGTCGCATCGGCAAGCACGGAGGCATCGGTCTTACCGACGACGCTTTTCTCGGCCGCAAAGAACTGAAGGGTCTTGTCATACTCGCGCAGTACAGCGACGTGAAATTCAGTTCGACCTGCGACCACAATTTCTTTGTCGACATGCTCAACAAGGAAGGCTTCAATCGCTTTGGCGGCACAGGTTCTGCACGCGACTACTTCATCGACGCCTCGTCGGGCAAATTCATTCCGACTTTCGATGTCTACGGGCCTGTCACTCTGCCCCACAACATGAAATACTACGGAGGCAACGACGCTTACGGCAGCGACCAGAATGCTGCTCAGATGATTTACGATGCCTGCGTGGGCCTCGACAGCGAAATCAACTTCAAGGACTACGACCTCGACGGCGACGGAGTTGTCGACAATGTCTTTGTGTTCTATGCCGGAAAGGGCGAAGCCTCCTACGGCAGCGACGACACCGTCTGGCCTCATCAGTGGGATCTGACATCCGCGGGACTGTCGCTTACGCTCGACGGCGTCAGAATCCGAAAATACGCCTGCTCCAACGAACTTGAGCAAGGAACTACGCCCGACGGCATCGGCACATTCGTCCACGAATTCTCTCATGTGCTCGGCCTGCCCGACCTTTACGACACCTCGGGCGAAAACGGCAACTGGACTCCCGGCCCATGGAGCGTGCTTGACCAAGGCCCGTATAACAACAACAGCCGCACTCCGCCCACATATTCAATCTATGAGCGCAATGCCCTCGGCTGGATTGACCCGATTGAAATCGACGGCAGAGGTACATTCGAGCTCGAAGCCATCAACGTTTCAAATCAGGGCTGCATCATCCCGACAGCCGACCAAAATGAATTCTTCCTCCTCGAAAACCGCCAGCAGACAGGCTGGGACGAATACATCCCCGGTCACGGACTGCTGATATGGCATATCGACTACAACAGCGGCATCTGGCAACGCAACTCCGTCAACAACACCAAATCCCACAATTACGTCGACATCGAGGAAGCGAGCGGCACACTGGCCGTCTACACCGGCAATAACTACGAATCATACATGAGAGCGCTGGCCGCCTATGCCTTTCCCGGCACGAAAGGCGTGACTTCGTTTACCGACGACACCGCGCCCTCGATGAGGACATGGGACAACAAAAAACTCGGCCTGCCCATCACAGAAATCACTGAAAAAGACGGCGTCATTTCGTTCAACGTACAGGGCGGAAAATGCGACGCCGAGACTCCCGTCGTCAGAACTCCGGCAGAAGTTGGCGACGACTATTTTGTCGCAAGTTGGAATGCATCTGAAGGAGCGGCCGGATACTTCCTCACTGTGCAGGGTGTCGTAGGCTCAGGCAAGACCGAGACCGTGACGGCCGACTTCGGCAGTTCGTCGACTGCAAAATTGCCCGACGGATGGCAGTTCATATCCACCAGCGGAGACACTTACACCACCAACACCAACTATGGCGAAAGCGCTCCGTCGCTCAAACTGTCAAGCACCGGCGCAGGCATCATGACCTGCATGTTCGACGGCGATGTGAAGTCGATAAAATTCTGGCTTAAAGGCATGTCGACCGACAAATTGTCGAAAGTGACCGTCGAAGGACGCACAGCCGACAACGACGACTGGACAACACTGCGGACAGTCGGCCCGACCAACATGAAGGCAACGGATGTCAGCATCGACGGCATCGACGGCGGCATCCGACAGATACGCATCTGCTATACCAAATCAAAAGGCAATGTCGCCATCGATGATGTCAAAATCACTTTCGGAGGCGGCATAATCAGCCTCGACGGCTACAACGACCTCGCCGTCGGCAACACCACAAGCTACAGAGTCGACAAACTGCCTCAGGACGTAAGCACCTACATCTACAAAGTCCGTGCTGCTGATGCCGATGGCCACCGCACCGGTTTCTCCGACGAACAGGCTGTCACACTCGGCTCTTCGGCCGGCATAGAATCCGTCATCGACAATCGCCACGGCAGCTACACGCTCGTCGGTAAAACAATCAGCTACACCGGCGCGCCCGGCCAATCGGTCAGACTTACCGACATCAGCGGCCGCACACTCTCGGCTGCACGGACCGACGACGGCGGCAATGCCTCGCTCACCGCTCCGTCGGCAGGCATTTATCTGCTGATTATGCCGGGCCAAACAGCCAAAATTATTATTCAATAAGAGATTTTTTTGATATTTAATCCACTGTCAGTTTGAAAAAAAGCGGAAAAATTAGTAACTTCGCGTGGTTTTTCCCTCGAATTAACATTTTTCGTATAAAACATAAACAATGAGCAAAGAAAAGAAATTCTTGACTTGTGATGGCAACCAGGCCGCAGCCCATGTGAGCTATATGTTCTCTGAAGTTGCTGCCATTTATCCCATCACACCGTCGTCGACTATGGCAGAATACGTCGACGAATGGGCTGCTGCCGGTCGTAAAAACATCTTCGGCGAGACAGTCCTCGTACAGGAAATGCAGTCAGAAGGCGGCGCCGCAGGCGCTGTCCACGGCTCTCTTCAAGCCGGTGCGCTGACCACGACATACACCGCATCTCAGGGTCTGCTGCTGATGATCCCCAATATGTACAAAATTGCCGGCGAAGTGCTGCCGTCAGTCTTCCACGTTTCAGCCCGTACTATCGCTTCACATGCGCTCAGCATTTTCGGCGACCATCAGGACGTGATGTCTGTTCGCCAGACAGGCTTCGCCATGCTTGCCGAAGGTTCGGTTCAGGAAGTGATGGACCTCGCAGGTGTAGCTCATCTGTCGACCATCAAATCAAGCGTACCCTTCGTGAACTTCTTCGACGGTTTCCGCACATCGCATGAGATTCAGAAAATCGAGCAGCTCGACGCCGAAGACCTCGAGCCGCTGCTCGACCGCAAGGCTCTCGCCGACTTCCGCAACCGCGCACTCACTCCCGATGCGCCCGTCGCACGAGGCATGGCCGAAAACGGCGACGTTTTCTTCCAGCACCGCGAAGCTTGCAACCGCCACTATCAGGCAGTGCCCGACATCGTTGAAAACTACATGACCGAAATCAGCAAAATCACAGGCCGCGAATATCATCTGTTCAACTACTACGGTGCAGCTGACGCAGAGCGTGTGATCATCGCCATGGGTTCTGTTACCCAGGCCGCTCAGGAAGCCATCGACTCTATGAACAAAAACGGCGAGAAGGTCGGTCTCGTTTCAGTCCACCTCTACCGTCCGTTCTCGGCCAAGCACTTCCTTGCCGCTGTGCCCAAGACTGCAAAGCGCATCGCAGTGCTCGACCGCACAAAAGAACCCGGAGCTAACGGCGAACCCCTTTACCTCGACGTTAAAGAATGCTTCTACGGCCTTGAAAACGCGCCTCTGATTGTCGGCGGCCGCTATGGTCTCGCTTCAAAGGACACAACTCCGGCTCAGATTATCGGCGTGTTCGAAAACCTCGCCCTTCCGCAGCCCAAAGACCACTTCACTGTCGGCATCGTCGACGATGTTACTTTCACATCACTTCCCGAAAAGCCCGAAATGGCGCTCGGCGACAAATCGACTTTCGAAGCCAAGTTCTACGGTCTCGGCGCTGACGGCACTGTCGGTGCTAACAAAAACTCCGTAAAAATCATCGGCGACAACACCAACAAATATTGTCAGGCTTATTTCGCCTACGACTCGAAGAAATCGGGCGGCTTCACTTGCTCGCACCTTCGTTTCGGCGACCAGCCCATCCGCTCGACCTATCTCGTCAACACGCCCAACTTCGTGGCTTGCCATGTTCAGGCCTACCTGCACATGTACGACGTGACTCGCGGTCTGCGCGACGGAGGCACATTCCTGCTCAACACCATCTGGGAAGGCGAAGAACTCGCAAAGAACCTGCCCAACAAGGTTAAACGCTACTTCGCCGAGCACAACATTACCGTCTACTATATCAACGCTACAAAAATCGCTCAGGAAATCGGACTTGGCAACCGCACAAACACCATTCTCCAGAGCGCATTCTTCCGCATCACAGAAGTCATTCCCGTTGACCTCGCCATCGAGCAGATGAAGAAATTCATCGTCAAGAGCTACGGCAAAAAAGGTCAGGACGTTGTCGACAAGAACTATGCGGCTGTCGACCGCGGCGGCGAATACAAACAGCTTACAGTAGACCCCGCATGGGCAACTCTTCCCGACGATGCAAAAGTCGCCAACAACGACCCGGAATTCATCAACCGCATCGTTCGCCCCATCAACGCTCAGGACGGCGACCTTCTGAAAGTTTCCGACTTCGAAGCCAATCCCGACGGCACATGGCAGCAGGGCACTGCAGCATATGAGAAACGCGGTGTTGCAGCTTTCGTTCCCGAATGGAAAGAAGAAAACTGTATCCAGTGTAACAAGTGTGCTTATGTCTGCCCCCACGCGTCAATCCGTCCGTTCGTTCTCGACGAGAAAGAAATGAGCGCAGCGCCTTTCGGCGAAAACGCTACTATACCCGCCATCGGCAAAACTTTCACAGGCATGCGCTTCCTCCAGGCTGTCGACGTTCTCGACTGTCTCGGCTGCGGCAACTGTGTCGACGTCTGCCCCGGCAAGAAGGGCGTGAAGGCTCTCGAGATGAAACCGCTCGAAACTCAGCTCGACGTTCAGAAAGAATGGGACTACTGCGTCGCTTCTGTCGCAAGCAAGCAGGACCTGGTCGACATTCAGCAGAATGTCAAGAACAGCCAATTCGCAACTCCGCTGTTCGAATTCTCAGGCGCATGCTCAGGCTGCGGCGAGACTCCCTACGTCAAACTCATTTCTCAGCTTTTCGGCGACCACGAAATGGTAGCAAACGCAACCGGTTGCTCGTCGATTTACTCAGGCTCGGTTCCCTCTACTCCTTACACCACCAATGCAGCAGGTCATGGTCCCGCTTGGGCCAACTCTCTGTTCGAGGACTTTGCTGAATTCGGTCTCGGCATGAAGATTGCAACCGAGAAGATGCGCGACCGCCTTGTCGACCTTATGGTCAAAGCTCAGGCTTGCGACTGCTGCAGCGCCGACATCAAAGCTCTCGCCGCCCAGTGGCTCGAAAACCGCGACAATGCTGCCACCACACGCGAAATCGCCGATAAACTCGTGCCCCTCTGCCAGGCTTGCGACTGCGACATCTGCAAAGGCATCGTTGAACTCAAAGGCTACCTCGTTGCTCGCTCACAGTGGATTATCGCCGGCGACGGCGCTGCCTACGACATCGGCTTCGGCGGTCTTGACCATGTGCTTGCTTCCGGCAAGAACATCAACGTGCTCGTTGTCGACACCGAGGTTTACTCTAACACTGGCGGTCAAGCCTCGAAAGCTACTCCGGTCGGCGCTATCGCCAAATTTGCAGCTGCCGGCAAACGCATCCGCAAGAAAGACCTCGGCCTTATCGCTTCGACCTACGGATATGTCTACTGCGCACAGATTGCAATGGGTGCCGACAATGCTCAGACACTCAAAGCCATCCGCGAAGCTGAGGCTTACGACGGCCCGTCAATCATCATTGCCTACTCGCCATGTATCAACCATGGCCTGAAAGCAGGCATGGGTCACTCTCAGGCCGAAGAAGCCCGTGCGGTCGAATGCGGCTACTGGCACCTCTGGCGCTACAACCCCGCTCTCGAAGAAGAAGGCAAGAACCCCTTCACTCTCGACAGCAAAGCTCCCGACTGGGACAAGTTCGACGACTTCCTCAAAGGCGAGGTTCGCTATGCTTCAGTCCAGAAACAGTATCCCGCCGAAGCTGCCGAACTCTTCGC
>JAGAOW010000129.1 GCA_017889945.1 Muribaculaceae bacterium | reverse complement strand
GTCTACGGCACACTGAAATATGAAAGCGGCGTCCACCGTGTCCAGCGAGTTCCCGCAACAGAGACTCAAGGACGTGTCCACACATCCGCCGCCACTGTCGCCGTTCTTCCCGAAGCCGAACCCTTCGACGTCGAAATCAACGAAGGCGAAATCAAGTGGGACACCTTCCGCAGCGGCGGAGCAGGCGGTCAGAACGTCAACAAAGTCGAGTCAGGCGTGAGACTTCGCTACATGTGGCGAAATCCCAACACATCGGAGACCGAAGAAATCCTCATCGAGTGTACAGAGACGCGCGACCAGCCAAAAAACAAAGAACGCGCTCTCAGCCGCCTACGCACATTCATCTACGACAAAGAACATCAGAAATATATCGACGACATCGCATCCCGTCGCAAAACCATGGTCTCGACCGGCGACCGCTCAGCCAAGATACGCACCTACAACTACCCACAGGGGCGCATTACCGACCACCGCATCAACTACACCATCTACAACCTTCAGACTTTTGTCGACGGCGACATTCAGGACGTGATCGACCACCTCATCATCGCCGAAAACGCCGAAAAGCTCAAAGCCGCCGAACTTTAACCTTTAATATCTCAACCATGGAAATCCCCACTCCTCCACAATCCCCGGTCCAACAGCACGAACCGAACCGCAAAAAGCGTTTTTCTTTCAAATCGCTTTTAGATCTATTAATCGATAGTATCGACCGCTTTCCGCTGACATTCCTATATGTCGCTGCATTTGCAGTCTGGGGAGTTGTTGATATTTGGATAAGCCACTACTTTAACGAAGCACCGGCTGAAATTCAAAATCTCGAGCCTTCTCTCTGGTTTTTTACCGTCAACGGCATCTTGCTTACTCTTGCCGTTAGTCTTTGGTGTGAATACACAGGCAAAATCAAACATCACACCCGGATACAGCTTGGTGCAAACATCCTTCTATTTGCCGATTTCATTTATATGGTCTTTAATTTCAAGACCATGGGCGACGAGGCATTCATAGCCCACCTTGCAATCGAGACTGCCCTCGTCGTCGCCATAATATTCGTGCCGGCACTCAAACGTCTGTCAGTCCGACAGAGTCTGATGTTCAGCTTCATCCAATTTTCAAACATAATAGTCAGTGCCCTTATAGGCTTGGCATTGGGAATCGCCTATATAATCATATACTACACCATTGAGATTTTATTTGGCGACATAGATTTTAGGATTTTCTCAAGTATTCAGTTCGTTTTCGGACTTACTCTGGCCATCACGATTTTTATCTGTCGCATACCTCATCTGCCTGAAACAGTCCGGAGAGCCGCCGGTTTCAGACCTACAAAATTCATTGTCGGACTGATAAAATATCTTCTTTTGCCTCTCACAGCCATCTACATGCTAATCCTATACGCATATGGTGCCGACATCATCATGCAGGGACACTTACCCTCGGGTGTCATATGTTATATGGTAACTGCTCTCACATGCGCCGTGTTCATGGTCTTGTTCTTGCTGAAGTCTGTCGACATCAACGACTCCGACCGACTGACAGCCGGAGTCATACGCATATTGCCGCTTGCACTCATTCCATTGCTTATTATGATGAGTGTCGCTATCGGCCAGCGAATCAGCCAATACGGAATTACCGTGTCGCGACTCTATGTAGTGACGTTCAATATCTGGGCTTACGCCGCTTCAATATATCTCTATTTCACACGCTCGAAGCGTATCGGCATTGTAGCTCAATCTTTTGCTGTCGTATTCCTCTTGACTTCCATCATTCCCGGCGCAAACTATACCGTCATGGTCCAACGCTACATGCGCAGCCATGTTTTTACCATCCTCGACAACGCCGGATTCGGCAATGACAAACTGCCGCTTAACCATAAACAGATGGAAAAACTGTCAGAAACCCTCGACGATGAAACTTGGCATGATTTGGCTTCTAAATTGAAATATCTTGACTCGCACGACGACCATTCCCTCACTTCCGACATCGTCGACTTTGATATTAAAATCTCTTCCTGGAGCTATGACAGTCTGTTCGACTTTGATAAAGTTGAAGCGATTAATATACGCGAAATAGAATTCAACAAAGACAATACTGTCTCTATACCGACGTCTTTCGACAATGTGAAATACTACTCCGAATGGCGTTATGATCTCAAAGCCGATGAATCCGACATGGTAGACTTCGCCCTGTCCGACAGTTGCTCCATCAGACTTGATATTGGAAATTTGAAAGCAAGCGATGGATGCGTCCACGACCCCATAAAGATTAATATAATTGAGGATTCTACAGCCGTTTTCATTCCTTCATCAATCGAATATAGAATTAGCGATGATGATTATGAAACTGATAAATCCATATCAAATATGTCCGTAAAAGGATATCTATTCACAAAAACTAAATAATACAAATATATGAACCGTACAGACCTTGTCAACAACATTCGACGCAAAGCATCCTTCCTCTGCGTCGGCCTCGACACCGACATTAAAAAAATCCCGGCTCACTTGCTCGACGACCAAGACCCCGTCTTCGCTTTCAATAAAGCAATAATCGATGCCACTGCCCCCTATTGCGTCGCCTACAAGCCCAACCTCGCTTTCTACGAATGCAACGGCGTCAAGGGCCAGATTTCTCTCGAAAAAACCATCCGATATATCAAAGACAACTATCCCGACCAGTTCATCATCGCCGACGCCAAGCGCGGCGACATCGGCAATACTTCGGCTCTCTACGCACGCTCGTTTTTCGAATATCTCGACGTAGATGCCGTAACAGTTGCCCCCTATATGGGCGAAGACAGCGTCAAACCCTTCCTCGGCTATCCCGGCAAATGGGTAATCCTTCTCGCACTGACCTCCAACAAAGGTAGCCACGACTTCCAGATGAACCACGAAGACAACGGCAACCGCCTCTTCGAAAACGTCATTCTCAAATCTCAGACCTGGGCTAATCCCGACGAGATGATGTACGTCGTCGGAGCGACACAAGGCAAGATGTTCAGCGACATTCGCGCCATTGCTCCCCAAAGCTTCCTGCTCGTGCCCGGCGTCGGTGCTCAGGGCGGTAGCCTCGAAGAAGTCGTGCGCTATGGCATCACTCCCGACTGTGGCCTGATTGTCAACAGCTCCCGAGGCATAATCTACGCCTCTGCCGGCCAAGATTTTGCCGATGCCGCAGCCCGAGAGGCAGCCAAACTCGCCGATCAGATGAAACACTTATTGGACGAGCATAACATCATTTAATTCAATTATCCATACAGTCATTTTAATTATTTTGTTTTAATGTGTATCTTTGCACATAGAAAGACTGAATATAATCTTAATACATAACTCTATAATTTACACAACCGAAATGACTATCGACAATTTCAATTTTGCAGGCAAGAAAGCCATCGTTCG
>JAGAOW010000128.1 GCA_017889945.1 Muribaculaceae bacterium | reverse complement strand
GCGTTCGCGCGGCTGTCCGGGTGTCTGATTGAGGTCGAGGACGATGGCGATGCCGGTCATCACGAAGAGGAAGAAGATGACCCAGAACTGTTCGATGCCGCGGCGCGGGTCGGACGAGTGGGTATAGAGAGCCTGCCAGAGCAAGCCTATGATGCCGAGGATGAGGGGCAGCATGTAGAACACGTTGTGGCCCTTGTTGCCCTTGCCGAATTCGTCGGGGAGGAGCGATTGGTCGCCGAGACGGGCGTTGTCGATGAAGGGTATGCCCGAAATCCAGTTGCCGAGGTGCGGCTCGCCGTTGCCCTGAAGGTCGTTCTGGCGGCCGGCAAAGTTCCACATGAAGTAGCGCCAGTACATGTGGTTGAGCTGATAGTTGATGAAGTAGCGCAGGTTGACATCGAAGCCGGGTTTCCACGCCGAAGTGTGGTCGACGGGTCGTCCGTCGGGGGTTTGGGCTGTGGTCACAACGGTCTGATGCTTCATGTAGGGCGCAATGTCGGTAAGGTAGGCAAAGCGCTGGGAGGCCCACTTGGCGCGGACGTCGGCGGGAATGTCGTAAATGTCGGGCGTCGAATAGTCGGCCCAGCTTTTGTAGGCCGCCGGATGGCCTGTGCGGGAGTCGGAGCTGTAGATGCGTGTGAACGGCATCTCTATGTCGGGCATAGGCCGGTAGGACGGATGCTCGACGTTGTCGACATAGCTGTCGGGCTGGTCTTCGCGGGTCTTGACGACCTTGGTGTAGGTTTTGGTGGGGTTGTTGTAGGCCCGTCCTTCGCCGTCGCGGAGGTAGCCGTCGAGAACGCGAACCTTGGGAATGCCGTTTTCGTCGACGGGAACGATGTATGTGCCGTTATAGTCCTGAGTGGCGAGTTCTTCGGTAAATACCGGGCCATAGAAGAGGGGACGGTCGCCATACTGTTCGCGGTTGAGATATGACGCAAGGGCGAAGACGTTGTCGGGCGCGTTCTGGTTCATCGGGGGATTGGCGTTAGCCCTGATGAGCAGAAGGGCGTAGGACGAGTAGCCGATGAAGATGACCAGAATGCTGAGAGCGATGATGTTGAATATTCTGACGGGTATTTTTGAGCAGAAGCCGAAGAGATAGACCATCATGCCGATGATGAACACTGTGGGCAGCAGCCATGAGTCGCCGATGAAGGGCATGCCTGAGAGGATGATGGTGGCAAGGAAGAGCCATTTGATCGACGTGGGGTTTGTCTGGCGGTAGAGGGCTCTGACTGTCAGGGCAAAGATGACGAGGGCAATTGTAGCGTAGAAGGTCACGCCGACATTGTAGGATGTGCCGAAGGTGTTGACGAAGAGGAGCTCAAACCACTGAGCGACGTTGATGAAGCCCGGAACGAGTCCGTAGAGAATCAGGGCAACTACGACGCATGAGACGCCGAGGGCGATGAGCGAGCCGACTGCGTTGATGCGTTTGAACTTGCGGTAATAGATCACAAGGCCAATCGCGGGGATGCACAGGAGGTTGAGCAGGTGGACTGCAATCGAGACGCCGATGATGTAGGCTATCAGCACGAGATAGCGGTCGCTGTGGGGCTGATCGGCACGGTTTTCCCATTTCAGTATGAGCCAGAAGACCAAGGCTGTGCAGAACGATGAAAAAGCGTAGACTTCGCCTTCGACGGCCGAGAACCAGAATGTGTCGCTCCATGTAAAGGCGAGTGCGCCGCAGAGGCCGCCGCCCATGATGACGAGCATTTGGCCGAGCGATACGTTCTCGGCGCCGTCGGAAACGACGAGACGCTTAATAAGGTGGGTTATAGTCCAGAACAGCAGTAGTATGGTCGCGGCGCTGAGTATGGCCGACATGGTGTTGACCGCGAAGGCTGCGTTGGAGATGTCGCCGCCGAAAAGTGTGATAAAGAAACGTCCGGCGAGCATGAAAATCGGGTTGCCCGGCGGGTGACCGACTTCAAGTTTGGCGGCTTGGAGGATGAATTCCGGGCAGTCCCAGAAACTGGCGGTAGGCTCGAGGGTCAGCATATATGTGACCGCAGCGATGGCGAAGCAAAGCCATCCGAGCGTGTTGTTGACAAGATTGTATCGCTTCATTCGGTAAAACGGATGATTTTTTCAAAAGGACAGAGTGTCAGAACTCTTTTCAAACGGCAAAGTTACACAAAGCGGTTTTAAATAGCGGCTATTTAACTAAATTTATCAGAGCGTCGGCGCGTAGCCGGACAATCGCTATATATAATTAATGTGTAGTCGGCGAACGGACAATAAAAAAGGGTAAGCTTGCTACATCGCACCGCTACAACCTGATACCCTTGCTTCGGTCAAGACCTGGGGGATTCTCAGGGAGCTGGTCGTGTAGGACTTACCCGCTGCAAAGTTACGAAAATTTTGTGAGATGCAAAGCATAGGGGTCAAAAAAATGAAAGTGCGCTACTTCACAGCAACGCACCTCCCTCATAACCAAAATTCAAGTATATATTGTGAGTCTAACAAAACGTTATCATATCTAAGATTCGGAAAGAGTTTTGACAAAATCAACAAAAATGTTTCTTTTTCAGTGGCAAAGTTAATAAATTCTTATAAACTTAGAGCTGTTTTTCTGAAAAAATAATATTAAAGTCTGTTAAATATATTTTGGGTATTTTTAACAAAGAGGTATGTTGATGCCGAATCTGCACATATAAATATAGAGTTCTTCTTTTTGGACGAATATTTTCGTAAATTTGCACGATTAAAATAACAGAGGTTCAAATCAAACAAAATCGAAAACAACGAATATGAATCCATTGGAACTCAGTGAACAAGAAATCATCCGCCGAGGCAGTCTCGACACCATGCGCCAGATGGGCATCAATCCCTATCCGGCAGCCGAATATCCTGTGAATGCCTATTCCGACGAAATCAAAGCGACATACAACGATGACGCTCCTCAGCGCGAGGTGTGCGTAGCGGGCCGCATCATGAGTCGTCGCATCATGGGCAAAGCCTCGTTTGCCGAGCTTCAGGATTCGCACGGACGTATCCAAGTCTATATCTCCCGCGATGATATCTGTCCGGGCGAGGATAAGGATATGTATAATGTAGTGTTTAAGAAACTGCTTGATATCGGCGACTTTATCGGAATCGAAGGCTATGTGTTCCGCACACAGACCGGCGAAATCTCGGTTCACGCCCGCAAGTTGACCGTGCTCAGCAAGTCGCTCCGCCCTCTGCCCATCGTCAAGGTCAAGGACGGTGTGACCTACGACGCGTTCGACGACCCTGAACTCCGCTATCGCCGCCGCTATGTCGACCTTGTGGTCAACGACGGTGTGAAAGATATATTCCTGAAGCGCACCAAGGTCTATTCGTCGATGCGCGAATATTTCAACAATGCCGGCTATATCGAGGTCGAGACTCCGATACTCCAGTCAATTCCCGGCGGAGCATCGGCCCGTCCGTTTATCACTCACCACAATGCGCTCGACATTCCTCTCTATCTCCGCATTGCCGACGAACTCTATCTCAAACGTCTGATTGTCGGCGGTTTTGAAGGTGTATATGAGTTCTCGAAGAACTTCCGCAACGAAGGCATGGACCGCACCCACAATCCGGAATTTACCTGTATGGAAATTTATGTGGCCTACAAGGACTACAACTGGATGATGGATTTCACAGAGCGTATGCTCGAGAAAATCTGCCGCGACGTCAACGGTTCGACCGAGGTCAAAGTCGGCGACAATGTCATCAGCTTCAAAGCTCCCTTCCGCCGTGTCACGATGATTGACTCCATCCAGGAGCACACCGGCATCGACATCACGGGCATGGACGAAGAGCAGTTGCGCGAAGTATGCCGCAAACTCGACATCGAAGTCGACCCCTCATTCGGCAAAGGCAAGCTCATCGACGAAATTTTCGGCGAGAAGTGCGAGGGCACATATATCCAGCCCACATTCATCACTGACTATCCTATCGAGATGTCGCCTCTGACCAAGCGCCATCGCAATAACCCCGAACTGACAGAGCGTTTCGAGCTTATGGTCAACGGCAAGGAGCTTTGCAACGCATACTCCGAGCTTAACGACCCGATCGATCAATATGAACGATTTGTCGAGCAGATGCGTTTAGGAGAAAAGGGCGACGATGAGGCCATGATTATCGACCATGATTTCATCCGCGCTCTCGAATACGGCATGCCTCCGACATCGGGCATGGGTATCGGCATGGACCGTCTGGTCATGCTTATGACCGGTCAGACGACCATTCAGGAAGTGCTTCTGTTCCCGCAGATGAGGCCCGAAAAGGTCGAACGCCGTGACAAACCCGAAGCATTCGAGGCTTTGGGAGTGCCCGCAGAGTGGGTCGCACCCCTTCAGAAGGCAGGCATACTCACAGTCGAAGCCCTCGCTGCGGTAGCTTCGGCCGGAAAACTGCATCAGGAGCTGTGCGGTCTGAACAAGAAATTCAAACTCGAGCTTAAAAATCCGACGGCGGACGAAGTGGCAGCTTGGATTGAAGCCGCAAATAAATAAGATAACAATACTGAAATTCAAGAATATAGCTATTGAAAACAACAATGAAACAAATCGAACTCAGCATCAAAAACGCCTTTGGCGTCATCGACCGTCAGGCCGTCGACTCACTTACTCCGGCAGGAGAAAGCAGTCTTAAAAAACTTACCGACGGCACTGGTCTCGGCAATGATTTCCTCGGATGGGTAGAACTTCCGACACACACGTCGGCTTCGTTGCTCGACGATATCAATGCGACAGCAGCTACGCTCCGTAACACTTGCGAGGCTGTAGTCGTGATTGGCATCGGCGGCAGCTATCTCGGTGCGAAAGCGGTTATCGAAGCCATGTCTGACTCATTTGCAGCTTATCGCAAAGATGTCAAGCCCCAGGTCCTCTTCGCAGGCCAGAATATCGGCGAAGATTACCTCTATGAATTGTCTGATTATCTCAAGGATAAAAAATTCGGCATCATAGTCATCTCCAAATCAGGCACGACTACCGAACCGGCTATTGCCTTCCGTCTGCTCAAAGAGCAGCTCGAAGCCCAGCTCGGCAAAGAGGAAGCGTCGAAGCGCATCGTTGCAATTACCGACGCATCACGCGGCGCTCTGCGCAGCCTCGCCACACAGGAAGGCTATAAGACCTTCGTCATCGACGACAATGTCGGCGGCCGTTTCTCGGTGCTGACTCCGGTCGGCCTGCTTCCTATCGCAGTCGCCGGCTACGACATTCACGCCCTTATAAGCGGTGCAGCCGATTTTGAAAAAGTCACACTGACAGGTGCCAACGACATGTCGCGTATCTACGCGCAGACCCGTAACGCTCTCTATCGTGCAGGCAAAAAGACCGAAATTCTCGTCAACTATAATCCCAAACTCCACTTCTTCGGCGAATGGTGGAAACAGCTCTACGGCGAAAGTGAAGGCAAAGACCACAAAGGCATTTTTCCTGCCGCAGTCGACAATTCGACCGATCTCCACTCTATGGGTCAGTGGATTCAGGAAGGCGAACGCAGCATATTCGAAACCGTTCTTTCGGTTGTCGAACAGCGTCATGAAGTCCGCATCGGCAGCGACGAGGCCAATCTCGACGGTCTCAACTACCTTGCCGGCAAGCGTGTCGACGAAGTCAATAAAATGGCAGAGCTTGGCACAATCCTCGCTCATGTCGACGGCGGTGTGCCCAATATCCACATCACTATCCCTCAGCTCAACGAATACTATCTCGGTCAGCTCATCTACTTCTTTGAGGCCGCATGTGGCATCAGCGGTTACATCCTTGATGTCAATCCCTTCAATCAGCCCGGTGTCGAAGCTTACAAACGCAACATGTTTGCGCTTCTCGAAAAGCCCGGCTACGAAGCCGAAACCGAAGCTATCAAGAAACGTATCTGACTCCCATAAGCCTGTCTGACAGGCTCTGATATACCGAGGTCGCGACAATTGTCGCGGCCTTTTTGTTTGCCGCAGAATGCCCGGCATAGACGGATTAACAATATTATGTTAATGTGCTGTTCCATATATTTGTATAGATTGAACCATCTTGAACCAAAAATAATTTTGCGGTGTGGTTTAAAAATTGGAAGTTTGCGTCAGACAAACTAAAATTATCTAAATCATGAAAAAATTAGTGCTTTTCTCTCTTGCCGTTTCTTTACTGGCATCGTGCTCGAAATCCGATAGTAATGAACCTGACATGCCTACGCCTCCGCAGCCCGAAAAAATTGAAATAAAAATCTCTGCAGGCATGGATAATTCCCGTGCTACGGACTATACTTTTGAAACAGGCGACCAAATCGGCCTATATGTCGTGAATAACGTGAATGGCAGTGCCGGTCAACTTATGGCCTCAGGCAATCATGTCGACAACATGAGGTTTACTTATTCCGGTGCGTGGACACCCGACTCTCCGATCTACTGGGCCGACAACATTACGCCCGCCGACTTTTATATCTATTATCCCTACACAAAGGTGTCATCTGTCCTTGCGATGCCTTTCGAGGTTAAAAGCAACCAAAGCAATGTGGATGACTATAAGAGTTCGGAACTTCTGGTTGGTAAGGTCAACGGTGTGAAGCCGACAGCCTCCACCATCGCTATAACCGCAAAGCATGTGCTTAGCCGTATAAATGTCGTGCTTCAGGCCGGCGACGGCTTTACGCCCGAGAGTCTGACCGCAGCCAACCCGGTTGTCAAGGTCAACGGTCTTAAAACGAAGTCGACTGTCAATCTTGCAAACGGCATCGTTACTCCGACCGGCGAAGAAGTGTCGGTCTATCCCTGCTATGACAACGGTCTTTACAAAGCGCTGGTCATTCCGCAGACTGTAGCCGAGCAAAATCTGATTACCATCACTGTCGCAGGCAAAGACTATAATCTTGTTAAAGGCTTCACTTTCGAGAGCGGCAAGAGCCATACATTTACCTGCACCATCAACAAGACATCGAGCGGCATAAATGTAAATATATCTGCTTGGGAAACAGATGGCAATGATAATGGCGGCGTTGCCGAATGATGATACATTGTTTTTCTGATGTTAATTAACTCTTAAATAAAATCCGATGAAAAAACTCTCGATACTGTCATTATCAGCGATAGCTATGCTGTTTGCCGGCTGCGCTGAAAAAGATTTTCAGGCGCCTGATGTGGAGGGTAACAGCGATCTGCGTATCAATCTTACCGGAAGCATTGACCAACTTTGCGCGACCCGCGCCAACGATGACGGATTTGTCGACGGCGACGTGATTGGTGTCTATATCGTAGACTACCGAGGCAATAACCCCGGCACTCTGCTAAGTTCCGGCAACCGTGGCGACAACGTGCGCCATACATTCGACGCGACAAACTATAAATGGAATTCGGCATACGATCTTTACTATAAGGATAAGAACACACGCATTGATGTATATGGGTATTATCCTTGGGGTTCTCCCGAGAACGTCAATACCTATGAGTTTGAAGTTCAGACTGACCAGACCAAAACGTTCGACGATGGTTCTATGGGTCATTATGAGGCTTCAGACTTTCTGTGGGGCAAGGCAGGCAATATCGAACCCTCTGACAGGGTTATACGTCTGCCTCTCTCCCATAGAATGGCAAACGCACGCGTTAACCTCATCAAAGGCAACGATTTTACCGACGATGAATGGACATCGCTTGACAAGATTGTGCTTGTGACCAACACCCGTCACAACTCGACTATCGACCTGAGCACAGGTGCTGTGACTGTCGTAGGCGACGTTTCGCGCAATGCAATCATCCCGTCCCGCCGCAATGACGAATGGCGCGCAATCGTCGTGCCTCAGACCATTGAAGCCGGCACACAATTGTTCAGCATCACTATCGGAGGCAAGCCCTATAAATTCAGCAAGAACGAAGCCTTTGAGTATGTCGCCGGCAAGATGAACAACTTCGGTATCCGCGTCGACAAAAAATCGGCGAACGGCGATTATGAACTCACACTTATAAGCGAAAGCATAACACCCTGGGAAAACGACCTCATCAGCCATGACGGCACTGCACATGAATATGTGGTCATAAATTCTACCGCCGGAGCTTTGAAAGATGCGATTACAGCAGCCGGCAAAGATTATAAATCGCTTAGGAATCTTAAGATTACAGGAGAGCTCAATCCTATAGACTTCAATTTCATGCGCGATGAAATGGACAACCTGCAGGCCCTCAATCTTAAAGAGGTCAAGATTAAAGGAGGTGAAGATAAAAATGGCTGGGTAAGCCACGAAGACCAAATTCCCGTAGAAGCATTCTTTTTTGAGCAGACATCCTCGGGCAAGGCAAGTCTTACGCGCTTAATTTTGCCAGACAGACTTAAATCAATAGGCAGATCTGCTTTTTATGGTTGCCGTAATCTGACCGGCTCGTTGGTAATACCCGAAGGAGTCGTTGATATCCAAATGGGGGCGTTCACTAATTGCAGGTCTTTGACCGGTTCTTTGTCATTGCCGTCTACGCTCCGTTATATCGGTAATTCTCAGACGAAAGAGGGAGAGATGAGCCTTGTTGAAGGAGAAAAGATGGATTACTTCAATGGCGTATTCTCAAGCTGCGGATTTACTTGCGAATTGGTTATTCCCGACAATGTCGAAATTATTCGCGGTTATGCATTCGAACGGCTCAGCGGACTTTATGGCACTCTGAGACTGCCCGATAAATTAAAGAAATTGGGAGAGCGTGCATTTTTTATGTGTAATAACCTTTCCGGTACTCTCGAAATACCTCAAGGTGTAAGTGAAATACCTCAGGAAGCATTTATGGATTGTGGGTTCGACGGTAATCTTATTTTGCATGACGGTATTGCTGCAATGGGACTGTCCGCATTCCACAACTGTCACTTCAAAGGAGAGTTGGTTCTGCCAAAGGATCTTAAAAATATAGATGATTATGTCTTTTATGGATGCGATTTTTCGGGCAAACTCGTTTTGCCAAAGAGCCTCGTAACTATTGGCGACAGAGCGTTTACCTATAACTGGCGACTTACGGGCATATTGGAATTTGCCGAGGGACTTCAGTCTATCGGAGCCGGTGCATTTGCTCAATGCAGCGGTCTTGAAGGGCTGGTATTTCCGGCAAGTCTCGAAAACATCCGTTATGAGGCAAGTCCTCAAGAAGACGGTGGAGCATTCCAGAACTGCTTCGGCATTGGATCGATTGTCAGCAAGAGCGAAATTCCGCCTTATGTTCAGTTAGGTGCGTTCGATGGTGTGGCCAAAGATAATTTCACACTTGAAGTGCCCGAACCTTCGCTCGTGCAGTATCAGACCGCTGTGGGATGGAGCGACTTCAAGCGCATCGCCGCTCATCATGAACTTGTGTGCCGTCCGTCAGTGGCTTGCGCGCTCAGAAACGAGCATAAACAGACTCTCGTTATTGACTCCGAAGGCGAATGGGACATTGAGTCTATTCCCGATTGGTGTACGGTTTCGCCTGCAACAGGCAATAAGAAAACCGAAGTGACTCTGACTATTGCCTCGACTTCTGTCGGCGACGAACGTGAAGGCGACATCGTGTTCCGTCTGAAAGACAAAGAATATACCCACACTTGCCATGTATCGCAGTATGGATATGAATATGCAGAGGATGAATACCTTACACTCCAGAAAGCTACCAAGGGCAATAACGGAGGCATCAATCTCGTATTCCTCGGAGACGGATACGATGCCAAGGACATTGCCGGCGGCCAATATCTGAAAGACATGAAGGATGAGGTTGAGTATTTCTTCGGTATCGAACCTTATACCACATATCGTGACTATTTCAATATCTATACGGCATTCCCGCTTTCGACCGAATCCGGCGTCGGCGCAGTCAACACAATCCGTTACAATCGGTTTAACACTACCTATACCGGTGGCGTAGGACTCAAGTGTGACTACGATGAGGTGTTTGACTACGCTCTGAAAGCGCCTACAGTCGACAGAAACAATCTTGATCAGACTCTTATAATAATAGTGCCTAACAGCTCTGACTACGGCGGCATCTGTCAGATGTGGGAATCAGGAGCGGCAATTGCATTCTGTCCCAAGAGCGACTATGGTTATCCGCTTGATACACGCGGCGTGGTCCAGCATGAGGCCGGTGGCCACGGTTTCGGCAAACTCGGCGACGAGTACATCTATCATAATGCATTTATTGACTACTGTTCCTGCACCTGCTGCGGACATGTAAGAGAGTTCCTTTACGCCAAGTCACTCGGTTGGTACGACAATCTCGAACTTACCGGCAAGATGCATCAGGTCGGTTGGAGTCATCTCATCTTCGACCCGCGCTACAGCGACATCGTCGACATCTTCGAAGGCGGTTTCAAGCACAACCGCGGTGTGTTCCGTTCGGAGCAGAACAGCTGTATGAACAACGATATCCCCTATTACAGCACCATCAGTCGCGAAAGCATAGTCAAACGCATCAAACGCTATGCCGGCGAGGAATACTCGTTTGAGGATTTTGTCGCAAACGACAAACGCACATCTGTAGCCGTGTCGCGCTCATCTGATGAGGCATCGGGTAATATCGTCAGACAAAGCATGGGGCCCGTAATCCACAAGGGCAGCCCCTTGAAAAATCGCTCCCGCAAAAGATAAAGCCATATACTAAAAGAGACAAAACCAACGTTAAAAAAATATAAGATGACGACATATAAATATTTTATAGGCATTTTTGCAACAGCCATGAGCCTGGTCTCATGTTCTGACGGCATCTCTTTGGATGAGCCGAAAACTGCTGATACTAAGCCCGAAATGCAGTTCTCTTTCATTCATCCCGACGACCGGCAGCAGTCTCGTGCGACTGAAACCGCTTTCGAGACAGGCGACAAGGTCGGACTTTTTGTCAACGAAACATCTCACGCGCTTGAAATAGGCGGTAATACGGTCAACAACGAAATGCTGACATGTAATGGCAGAGATTGGTTCTCGACTGAGAAACTCTACTGGGACGCGGGCACTTACAACGCCACTGCCTACTACCCCTACCAAGACGAAATATCCTCGATAACCGATCTTCCATTCTCGGTTCGCACTGACCAGACTACTCCCGCGTCAGACGATAACCTGTCGGGCTATGAAGCTTCAGATTTTCTCTATGCTTCGGCCAAGAATCTTACTGCGACATCAAGTCCGGTAAACCTTTCGTTCAGACATGTGATGAGTAAACTGACTGTCCGCATGATTAAGGGCGACAACTATGAAGGAGAATTGCCTGAAAATGCTACGGTTTATGTTCATAACACAGTTCCGTCAGCGACAATTGACATCGAGGCCGGAATTGTGACCAAAATAACCAGAGGAGCACAGCAGACCATAACCGCATGCAAGACCGGGCCTACCGATTACTCGGCCATAATTGTGCCGCAACGCATAGAAAACCGCGTGCCGCTCATCGAGATTGTGATGGAGGGAGTCTCGTTCCTCTTTGAGAGTAAGTTTCAGTTCAAACCCGGAGTACACCATATAGTGAATCTTGTCATAGAAGACAACCCGGATAAGATCAAGATTGAAATCGGAGGCGAGATAACTGACTGGAATTAAGCATCCTATAATTTAAATGACCTTTAACAGACGGAGTTTAAACATATTTTTACTACTGATAGCTGTATGTCAGGTAATTGTGGTCGGATGGTTATTCTACCGGCAGCAATTACCTGACGCTGCTACCATGACTGAGAATATGGTTTCGCCTGATAGTGTTAAGGTCAATAGCGACATGGCGACGACAATTAGCGACAAGGCCGATTCGGTTCAGCCGCAGCCCTTGCAGCCGGAAGCGGCAGCCGCCGATCGGAAAGCCGAGCAACCGACACATGAAATGAAAGATGTTAAAGTCATTTCATTGAAAACCGCCGACATCACGACGATGGGTATCGACCATCCGTTTGTCAGCGAAGCGAAAAAGGTGCTTTCGGGTCGGCTTGAAGCTGCCGATTCGGCCAATCGCCGCGAAATACTCAATTATTGCGAGCATTTCAGGATGGCATATAATACCCGCGACATTGACTTTTTGCGGCAAGTCTTCAGCGACAACGCGCTAATAATCGTCGGACAGGTCGTCAAAGCAGATACACATAACCGTATTGCCTACAGCGATAAGATAAAGTATTATATCCGTTCGAAACATGAATATCTCGAGCGTCTGAAGAAAATATTTGACACAGGAAAGAAGATTGACGTCGACTTCTCTGATTTCAAAATCTTGAGACATCCGACCATAGAAGGCATCTACGGTGTGACACTTTTCCAGAAATACAGTGCGGGAGATTATTCCGACGAAGGTAATCTTTTCCTGCTTTGGGATTTTCGAAATCCGGCTATGCCTGAGATTCATGTCCGCACATGGCAGGCCGGCATAGTGTCGGACGATGAAAAAATCGACATAAGTGACTTTAACCTTGATTAAAAACAGCAAGCCCCATCATATGCCCGACAGACTTAAACATATCGGTTTTGTGATTGTCCTTGTTCTGCTGACCTGCACCGGGGCGGCGGCTCAGAAGTTTTCTGTGGCCTCTTTCCGCAATCTTCCCAATGATGTGACTGCATTTATCAATCCGATAAACGACTTGAACGGCGAGGGTTGTGCGCTTGTCAAAGTCCAGGCCACTCCTGATTTTGCATTCTCTACGCCCTTGGGCATTGTCAAGCGTGAGAACAAGACCGGCGAGATATGGCTGTATCTGCCCAACGGTTCTAAGAAAATCACATTAAAACATCCCGAGTGGGGTGTGTTGCGCGATTATGCGTTTCCGTCCAAGCTTGTCAGTCACATGACTTATGAAATGCGCATCGATGAGCCCGGCGCTTATAAATCCGTGACCTCGAGCCCGAATTTACACAACAAAGTCGTTACTGTCCACGACACTCTTGTCATGACGCGAGTCGACACATTGATTGTGAGGCCGGTAAAAAAGAAAATTCCACTGAGACTTACCGCATTAGCTGATATAAGCTTTGGGAGCAACGCAAAGACTCTTATGGGTGGAATTATGGTTGCAGTGATGCGTGTACATGGCGGATTCGTTCATTTCGCCACTGATTTCGGTTCTTGTCCGTCGACAAATCTGACATGTGACCGCCATGGCTTTATCGGTGGCACAAATCCATATTACACCGATGGTAAACGCCATTCCTCCCTTATGGCAACCGGCGGTGCGATACACCGGCTCTCCGGCCGAATAAGTTTATTTGAAGGCATCGGCTACGGCTCGACAGAAACAATCTGGCAACTTGCGGAGTCGGAAGGGGGCGGATATGTCAAAAACAGTCATTATTCCCATCGTGGTGTCGCTTTTGAAGTCGGCACAATCGTCAACATGAACCGTATCGCCATAAAGGCATCTGTCAGCTCCATAAAAGGAACGCAGTGGTTTGCCTCGATAGGTGTTGGCATTAATATAGGCAAACTATGAGACTGAGTGTGAAAACATATGATTATATTTTGCTCCTGACTGTAGTTTCCGCGCTTATCTTATCTGGCTGTTCTTATGCCGACGGCCCGACTAACATTGAGCCGGATATTCCATTAAACGAAGTTGCTAATGTGACTCGAAATGATGCCACTCTCTCGGCTCATGTGACACTGAACGGCTCTGAACCGCTATCATATCTGCGCTTCCGCTATGGCGAAACTGCGGATATGGAATATGCCACAGATGACATAAGCCCCGTCGGAGCGGATGTCTCGGCGGAGATACATAAGCTCAAAGCCGGCACGACATATTATTATTGTGCCGTTGCGGGGTCAAAGACCGCAAAATTTAAGACTCAGACACTGTCGTTCACGACTCTTCCCAACGCTTCGCCTGCCGTTATGCAGGCTAAAGTTCTGTCGTCAGGGCCGACATGCGTTATGGTCGCATTCGACATTACGTCAGACGGAGGAGACCCGATAACCGAGGCCGGATGCGAAATATATGATGTTTCATCGGGCAACAGCCGACGTGTGACTCTCCCGAACGACCAATTATGCGAAGGTTCGCATTCTGTCATACTCAACAGTCTGACGCCGCTTGCCGAACACCGGATTGTGGCCTTTGCAGCCAACAGAAACGGATTGACAAAAGGCGAGCCGCTCAGTTTTACAACAGGCAGTTCCATAATTTTGGGCGAGGCCGGAATTCTTGAACTCATGGTAGGCAAACTCGACATGGAGAAAGATAAAATCAGCATTTCGGGTCTGATGGACGGTTCTGATTTCCGATATCTGCGCAGTCTTCTCGGCGCACTGCAGTCAAATAGCGGCGATGTCGTCGGATGTAAGATTGAAAACGTCGATTTGTCTGATGTCAGAATCGTTAAAGGCGGAAAATCGTATGATGACAGTCATTTTACCGAAGATGACTGTATTACTACAGGACTTTTCGGCGACTGCTCACGTCTGCGGGCCATCACTCTGCCGATGTCTGCATTATATCTCAGACGTGATGCCTTCGCGAATTGCGCTTTGCTTGAGACCATCGATATTTCAGCTTCGGTCACATCCATTTTGCCTTCGTCAGGCTGCCAATCGCTTAGCAGCATTAATATTGCGCCGAACGCGCATTACACACGTATAGACGAAGTCTTGTTTGACAATGACGTCACTGAAATAGTCTGGTTTCCGATCGGAAAGTCGGGCGAGTATGAATTGCCGCCTACGATTACGGCCATAGGCCAGAATGCTTTCAGAGGTGCAAAAATCACAAAACTTGCTATCGGCAATTCTGTCAAAACAATTTCTCCCGGAGCATTCAGCCTTTCGGCAATCGCTGATATAAGCCTGCCCGATAATCTGACGAATATTTCTCAGGGCCTGTTCCAGGACTGTGTAAATCTGAAAACAATAAGACTTGGAAAAGGCTGTGAATATCTCGGCAGTTATGTGTTCGACGGTTCGGCTCTTGTCGATTTGCACGTCGCGGCTGAAATTCCGCCATATGTTAAAAGTGACACCTTTGATGACATGCTTTTGGAAACGGGCTGTCTGTATGTGCCGAGGAAGTCGTTGGCTACATATCGAAATCATCTCAAATGGGGTAAGTTTAAAACAATAGTCGCAGAGGATTAACATGATGAAAAATTGCCCTGATTCAAATATTGACGAGAATAAAAGCGACATGGAATCCGGATTTCTCGAAAAGAAGCAATTGATCAACATCGAATTGAATCCTCTCATGTCTCCGACGTTCGGAAACATAAAGCAGGTATATGTTTCTTCACAAGGCTATACCCGTATATTTTCGGCTGAACGCTATGGCAGAAAATATCTGTTGAAAGCTCTGAAGCCCGAATTTATAAATGATGGGGTAATGGAATTGGTCCTTGCCAAAGAATTTCAAATCAGTGTGACTCTCGATCATCCCAACATACGCCGTTGCATAGGCTTTGAAGAAGTTGAAGGTCTTGGCAAAGCTATCGTTTTGGAGTATATCGACGGAGAGGATTTGCGGAAGCTTATCGACCGTGGTGCGCTTAGCCGAGGACTCGCCCGTTCGCTTATGTCTCAGTTGCGCGACGCTATGGTTTATCTGGAAAGCAAACAGATAGTCCATCGCGATCTTAAGCCGGCCAATATTATCGTTACCCACAACGGCATGAAAGTGAAACTTATCGACTTCAGCCTTTCTGACGGCGACTCGTTTACATTTCTCAAACAACCGGCCGGTACGGAGCATTATATGGCCCCCGAGCAGAAAATCGCCGGCGCTCCGGCTGATATCCGCAGCGACATATATTCATTCGGTATAATAGCCGAAGAACTTGCCCGCTGCACCGATGATACAAAACTATTGAACGCGACAAGCATGTGCCGCTCAATTTCGCCGGAGAAACGTCCGGCGACATTTGCCGAAATCGCTCTGCCCGCTCCCTCGTTCCGTCCGTCGATAATTGACAAGGTCCTGAACAGCCGGCGTACTACCGTTGCGCTGGCTCTGATTGACGTCGCCATAGCCGCAGTTATCGCAACACTTATATAAAACACAGATTCAAAATGGATAAAGCTCAAACGTTGCAGTATCTTATCGATATAACAAACAAAAACATCGGATATATACCCAATACTCCATCTGAATTTAATGACCTCAGTGCCAAAATCCACAAGAAAACAGGAATGCACCTGAGTCAGTCTTCTTTAAAAAGGCTCTGGGGCTATGTGAAATATTCAAATATGCCTTCGCATACGACACTCAACATCCTTTCGCGTTTCAACAATTTCGACAATTGGGAGTCTTTTGTCAACAATTTTGAATACAGCGGTCAAAAAGAGAATTCGGGTTTTGTGGAGGACACGATTATCAATTCGGAATCGTTGAAACCCGGCGATATCCTGTCGGTAAGCTGGAATGACGACAAAAGCTGTGAGGCCGAAAGTCTCGACGACAAGCGGCTGAGGGTTATAAGGTCTGAAAACATCAAACTTCAGCCCGGCGATATCTTTAGAATAAATACACTCTGTGTCGGTATGCCGTTTTATGCGTTTAATGTCATCCGCGACGAAGAATCTTTTCCCGGATATATCGGGGCGCGCAACAACGGCATTACGTCTATCAAAATTTTGAAGAAATAATTCAGATTCACGGGGGAATCTCATTTGCTCATTTCGGCGATTTTTAGTTATTTTGCGCAACATAACTGAATTCAGTTGACTATGACATACAAATACGATTATCTCGTGATTGGTTCCGGCATCGCCGGTATGAGTTTTGCTCTGAAAGTAGCTGCCACAGGCCGTGTGGCGCTCGTCTGCAAAACAACACTTGATGAAGCGAACACGGCGCTTGCGCAGGGTGGCGTGGCATCAGTGACAAATCTTGAAGTAGACAATTTCGAAAAGCATATCCACGATACTATGGTGGCCGGCGACTGGCTCAGCGACCCTCAGGCCGTCGAAAAGGTTGTCAAAGGCGCTCCACAACAGATAAAACAGCTGATAGAGTGGGGCGTGAATTTCGATAAGAAGGACGACGGCTCGTTTGACTTGCACCGCGAGGGCGGCCACAGCGAGTTCCGCATCCTCCACCATGCCGATAACACCGGTTTCGAGATACAGGAAAGTCTGATAAAGGCCGTGCGACAAAATCCTAATATCGATGTGTTTGAAGGTCGTTTCGCAATCGAAATCATAACTCAGCACCATCTCGGCAAAATCGTTACACGCCGTACGCCCGACATCACATGCTACGGCGCATATGTGCTGAATCCAGAGAACGGCAAGGTCGACACTTTCCTCTCAAAGGTAACTGTCATGGCAACCGGCGGAGTCGGCGCTGTCTATCAGACTACCACCAACCCGCTGGTCGCTACCGGCGACGGTATCGCGATGGTTTATCGCGCCAAAGGCACGGTCAAGGACATGGAGTTCATCCAGTTCCATCCGACAGCCCTCTTCCATCCGGGCGACCGTCCGTCGTTCCTGATAACCGAAGCCATGCGCGGTTACGGAGCAGTGCTCCGTAACCTTCGCGGCGAGGAATTCATGCAGAAATATGATCCGAGGCTTTCGCTTGCGCCTCGCGACATCGTTGCCCGCGCCATAGACAGCGAGATGAAACTCTACGGCGATGATCATGTGTATCTCGACGTGACACACAAAGACCCGGAAGAAACCAAACACCATTTCCCCAATATTTATCGTAAGTGCCTTTCGCTCGGCATAGATATAACAAAAGATTATATACCCGTAGCTCCGGCAGCGCACTATCTCTGCGGCGGCATAAAGGTTGACACAAACGGCGAGTCGTCGATCAAGCGCCTGTATGCACTCGGCGAATGTTCATGCACCGGTTTGCACGGCGGCAACCGTCTGGCATCTAATTCGTTGATCGAGGCTGTGGTGTATGCCGATGCGGCGGCGCATCATGCCATGAATGAGATCGGCCATCTGTCGTTCCGCACCGATGTGCCCGAATGGGACGACGAGGGTACACGCCATCCCGAAGAAATGGTCCTTATCACGCAGAGTATCAAGGAGGTCAATCAAATCATGGGTACATATGTCGGCATCGTGCGCAGCAATCTGCGTCTCGACCGCGCATGGAATCGCCTCGACATCCTTTATGAGGAAACCGAAAAACTGTTTAAGTGTTCCAAGGCGTCGCGCGAGATTTGCGAGCTCCGCAACATAATCAATGTCGGCTATCTCATTATGCGGCAGGCAAAAGAGCGCAAGGAGTCGCGCGGTCTGCACTACACCCTCGACTATCCTCCGACAAAATAATTACAGCTGGGTCAGTTCTCCTGTTTCGGAGTCCATGATATAGCCTTTGACAGTCACGTCGCGGGCCATAAGCGGATGGTTGCGTACCAAATCGGCTGTCTCGCGGATGGCTTTTTCTGTGTCATCGAATCCGTGCAGCCAGTTGTCGAGGTCTATGCCGCAGTGTTTCATCAGATTAATATTGCTTTCGGGTATGCCGCGCTCTTTCATCAGGTGCTGCATCTCGGCGGAATCCATGCCCTGCACGCCGCAGCCTGTGTGTCCGATAATCATTATTTCCTCAACGCCAAGCTCGTAGACGGCTACCAAGAGGCTTCGCATGGTGCTGTCGAACGGGTTTGTGATTGTCGCGCCGGCGTTTTTGATGATTTTCACATCGCCGTTGCGGAAACCGAGTGCAGCCGGCAGAAGTTCGATGAGCCGAGTGTCCATGCAGGTTACGATTGCAATGCGTTTATTGGGATATTTGTCGGTCAGAAAACGCTCGTAAGCCTTTTCGGCCACAAAGCGCCGGTTATGTTCGAGTATTTCGTTTATCATCGGTGTGTATGTTGATTTACAGGTAAATTATTTCTTTCTGATTATAGTCATGCCGTCGCGGATGGGGAGTATGACTTTCTCAACCGTAGGGTCGGCCGCGACGAAGTCGTTGAAGGCAAGGATGCCGGAGGTCTGAGCGTCGTGCGACTCGGCGACCACCTTACCGTCCCACAGCGTGTTGTCGGCAATGATGTATCCGCCTGATTTAACTCTTGGCAGAACAAGTCGGTAGTAGTCGCTGTATGAGCGTTTGTTGGCGTCGATGAATACCAGATCCCATCCGTCGCCCAAAGCGGGAATAAGTTCGGTGGCGTCGCCGATGTGAAGTCTGATTTTGTGTCCGCCGGGGGCGCTCGCAAACAGTTCGGTCAGTTCGTCCTCACTTTCATCGTCAATTTCGACAGTGTGCAGCACACCGTCGTCGGGCATGCCTTCGGCGAGACAGAGAGCTGAATAACCCGTGAAAGTGCCGAGTTCGAGCACACGGTGAGGCGAAATCATTTTTGCGAGCATGGTCAGCAAGCGACCCTGCACATGGCCCGAACACATGCGTGGATAAAGACGTGTCAGATGTGTGCGCCGGTAGAGAGCATGAAGATGTTCAGGCTCGGCATCTATGTGTGACTCAATATATTCGTCGAGATTCATCGCTTTATGACTGAGGATATAGCACAAGCAGCCACATGGCGAGGTGCGACAGAATCATAAGTACAAGTAAAATCCATGATATCTCGCGGCGTTCGGGATAGCAGATATATGCTGATATGCCCGAGGCGAGCACATAGAAGGGGTAGAACCATGCGAGTGTACGCGCCGCGCTGTCGGTTGCGGTCAGATACAGCAGGCTCGGAAACGCGATTGCCGGAAGCATACATACAATTATTACAATCAGCATCCACACAGGCACACGGCGCGGACGTTTCTGCTCATCGTTCATTTTCGTTTCTTTTTATTTTCCTTTTCAGCGAGGTAGGCTTTGACTGTCTCGGCGATGCCGCGACGCAGCGGAAATTCGGTTTTGAAACCGAAATCGCGCTTGGCGTCAGAGACGTCGCAATCCCAGTTGCGCTGGCGCATGATTTTGAATTTGTCGCGGTTGAGGGTTGACGCTTTCATGCGTGCGACTCCCCATTTTTCGGCCACCACTGATGCGACATAGGCCATCCACAGGGGCAGCCTTACGGGAATTACAAATTTGCGGCCGAGCTCTTCGGCGACTATGCGGCGGAATTCGCTTTGAGTGTAGGAGCGGTCTTCGCTGATGATATATTTCTTGTGAACGACACCGGCGGCAAGGGCGTCGAACATGGCGTTGACCAAATCTTCGACGTAGATAAATGTCAGCACCTGACGTCTGAAGCCAACGCCGAAATCCCAATGTGCGTCAATCGACTTGATCATCATCAGATAGTCGCGCTCGTGAGGGCCGTAAACACCTGTTGGGCGAAATATGATCCATGGAAAATCGGGTTGAGTCTCAAGAAAAGTTTCAGCCTTGATTTTCGAAAGACCGTAGCGCGTGTTGGGGTTGGGTATGGTTTTCGAGGTAATTGGAGTATAGCCTTTCTCGTCGGCCGGGCCAAGAGCGCTTAGCGAACTCATCATCAGGAAGCGTTCGGGCACAAGCCCTTCGCGCCGGATGACAGTCACGAAGTCGCGGAGGTATATATAATTGATTCGGTTGAAATCGGCGAAGTTGGCGCATTTGGTAGCGCCGAGATTCCAAATCATGAAATCCCATTTGCCGCTTTCGGGTGCAGCGGCTTTGAGTTTTTCGGCTATGGAATCTGGGTCGTCATAGTCGAGAGTGACACAGTGCAGTCGCTCGTCGGTCAGATAGCGGCGCGAGGTCGATTCACGGACGGCAACCCAGGTCTGATAGCCTCGTTCGAGTGCTGCTCTTGCGATGAAGCCTCCGATGAAGCCTCCGGCGCCTATTATTAATATTGTCTTATCCATATAATCGTATGTTACAGATACTTTTCAATGATAGCCTTGCGGTATGTGGCCATGGTCAGACGTGCAAATTCGTCGGCAGAGAAACGTTTGACATACTGTCGACCTTTCGAAGCATGTTTGTCGTGGAAGATTATGTCTTCGGTAAATTTGCGCGCGTAGCAGACAAAGGCGTCAACATCATC
>JAGAOW010000127.1 GCA_017889945.1 Muribaculaceae bacterium | reverse complement strand
TCGGCATGATTGTCATTCGCGGGTTCAACAATCTTAACGAACTCAACCATTACCGTCGGGTAATGGCCGACTCTCCAGATTTCAAGTTGCCGCCGGGAGTCAGACCTGTGGCTATCAGTTCGGCCAACTTCGAAAAGATGATTAACGAAGGGCGAACTTTCGATGACTATTTCCGTTATCTTGAGCAACAGAACTATATCGATGCTCAGGCCGACATCCTCCAGCCTCAGGAGATTGAAACCCTCGAAGAAGCCGACGAAGCTGCAGCCGACCGGACCGATGAAACCTCTGCCGATCAGGACAACAACAATCGTCAGGATGCAGCCGACAAACCGTCGCTCGACAAGCCCGTTCAGGACAAACCCGGCACTCAGGCCACTGACAAGAAAAAGACGCCGGCCAAAGACAAAAAAGACAAAGCCGCCAAGAATAAACCGGCTCAACCGGCCACGCCGCCGGCTGTGCTTCCGGCCTACGAACCGGGCAGCGAAGGCGATGACCCCCTACTCGACGAATGACCTATGTTTTATTATTATATGTATATGATTGAATTATGAGCAATACATCCTACCGCATACTTTGGGCCGACGACGAAATCGACCTTCTGAAACCTCATCTGATGTTTCTCCGCAACAAGGGCTACGACATGCAGACCGCCAACAACGGCAGCGACGCACTTGCCATGGTGTCATCCGAGAGCTTCGATCTCGTTATCCTCGACGAGAACATGCCGGGATATACCGGTCTCGAAACCCTCTCTCGGATTAAGCAGATTCAGCCCCACCTCCCTGTAATAATGATTACAAAAAGCGAGGAAGAAAACATCATGGACCAGGCCGTAGGAAGCAAAATTGCCGACTATCTGATTAAGCCGGTCAACCCTAATCAGATTCTGATTGCGATAAAGAAAATTCTCCATAGCGATCGTCTCGTCGCCGACCGTGCCACCGAAGACTACCGCCGCGAATTTGGAAACATTTCCTCCCAGATCAACACCGCGCAGACCATCGACGACTGGTATGAGCTTTATGGCAAACTCGTCTATCGCGAACTCGAACTTGCGGCCACCGACACCAACATGGACGAACTTCTCGAGATGCAGAAAGTCGAAGCTAACTCCGAATTCAACAAGTTCGTACGGCGCAACTATGAGTCATGATAACATCCGACGACGATGCGCCGCTTATGAGCCACAAAGTTTTTTCACGCAGAGTCTTCCCCCTGCTCGACGCCGGCGAAAAAGTTTTTTTCATCCTCATCGACAATTTCCGACTCGACCAGTGGCGCACAATCAAGCCCCTGCTTGCCGACTTCTTCACTTTCGATGAAAAACTCTACACATCTATCCTCCCGACTGCGACGCAATACGCCCGCAACGCCATCTTCTCGGGACTCATGCCCCGCAACATCGAAAAAATGTTCCCTCAGCTTTGGGTCGACGAAGATTCCGAAGAAGGCAAGAACATCAACGAATCTCCTCTGATTGCAACACAATTTGAACGCTATCGCCGTCAGTGCCGTTTCTCATATAATAAAATCAACGACAAAGCGTCAGGCGAAAAACTCATCCGCGATTTTGCCCAGCTTGAGCGCAACGACCTCAACGTCGTCGTGTTCAACTTTATCGACATGCTCTCACATGCCCGCACGGAGTCCAAAATGATTCGCGAACTTGCCGCATCCAACGCCGCCTACCGCTCACTGACCGAATCGTGGTTCCGTCATTCTTCGGCTCTCGATTTCTTCAAGACTGTCGCAGCCAAAGGCTACAAAATCGTCTTGACAACCGACCACGGCACCATACGCGTCGACAACCCTATCAAAGTTGTCGGCGACCGCAACACCAACACCAATCTGAGATACAAACTCGGAAAAAATCTCAACTACAATCCCCGTCAGGTCTACGAAATAAAGCAGCCCGAACGCTTCGGACTGACTGCACCTAACGTTTCGACGACCTACATCTTCGCTACAAACCGCGACATTTTCGCATATCCCAACAACTACAACCATTACGTTCAATACTACACTGACACCTTCCAGCACGGAGGCATCTCTCTCGAAGAAATGCTTATACCGCTGATTACCATGTCAGCCAAATAACTACCGATCATGACTACAATTCACGTTAACTCTATCGACGAACTTCCACAGGCTGCAACACGCTTTGTCGAGACTATGGGCGACGCTACCGTCTACGCCTTCTACGGCGAGATGGGCGCGGGCAAAACAACATTTATAAATGCCCTCTGCCGTCGGCTCGGAGTCGAGGACGATATGACAAACTCCCCGTCATTTGCAATCATCAACGAATATCGCTCCGACACTACCGCCGAACTGATTTATCACTTCGACCTCTACCGGCTCGAAAACATCGACGAAGCTCTTGAAATCGGAGTCGAAGACTACTTCGACTCCGGCGCGCTCTGTTTTCTCGAGTGGCCCGAACGCATCACCGACATCCTCCCCGACGACACTGTCCGCGTTGACATCCGCGTCAACGACGACCTCTCGCGCGATATCATTATTGCCGACTGATGGAGGCCGATATTCATTGGATTGACACCGCCGGCTCGACCAACAGCTTACTCGCATCTCAGGCCGACACGCTGCCTCACGGTCATGTGATAGCCGCACGTCGTCAGACCGACGGACGTGGCCAGCGAGGCAACACCTGGGAGTCCGAACCCGACTCCAACCTTACTTTCTCTCTTCTTCTGCGTCCGACGGCCATTATGGCTGCCGCCCAGTTTGAATTATCAATGATTGTTGCCCTCGGCGTATGCGACGCGCTCGAAAGCGCATCAGGCAAGACCTTTCAGGTCAAATGGCCCAACGACATATACTCTTGCGATTCAAAAATATGCGGTATACTCATCGAGAACAGTCTCGACGGACGACGCATCGGCCGTTCCATAGCCGGAATCGGAATCAATGTCAACCAGCGACGCTTTATATCCGACGCGCCAAATCCTGTCTCGCTGATCAACATCATTGAACGCGAAACTCCTCTGCGACCTCTGCTTGAACAAGTCTGCAATTCAATCCTTGGCCGGCTCGCCACATACGAACTCAACCCAACGCCGGCCACTCTTCTCGCCGAATACAAATCACGCCTTTGGCGAGGCCGGGGCTTCCATCAGTGGCATGACGCTCTGCTCGACGAAGACATAACGGCCGAAATTGTCGATGTAGCTCCCGACGGCATCCTGACCATGCGCACAACCGCAGGCCAAACCCGCCACTACGCATTCAAACAAGTCTCCGCAATCCTCTGACAGCCCGGCAACCCTTGTCATCGGCCGCCGAGGCTGACATCGATTTTGTTCCAGACGCAGTTCGGAATAAGTTTCCACAGAGCCGAAACCACAGCCCAACGGCTGTCGATAGTCGCCACACGGCGGCGTTCGAGAATGGCTCTTTCTATGCGAGGCGCAACATAATCTATGCTCATCAGCATCGGATAATTGTGGTTGCCGGCGAGCAAGGGCGTGTCGACAAAGCCCGGACGGATGTCCGTAATGCTTACATTGACATGCTGCGTGTGTGCAAGCTGATCAAGCGCCTGCAGATAAGTCCATTGATAACGCTTCGTGGCCGAATACGACGCGCTTACACCGAGGCCTTTCATGCCTCCGACCGACGTAATTGCCGCAATACGCCCCTTGTCGACATTGGCCGTAGCCTTAAAATACTTATAGGCCGAATTTATGATTTTGGTAAATCCTATCACGTTTACACCTATAGTCGCCTCATCTTTGCCGAGGTTCAGGTCAGGATTATACCAGCCCGTACCTGCGGCATACAGCAAAATATCCATACCGTCTAACTGCTCGATGAGATCCTCGAATTTTTTCACAGCGTCAACCGCCGTGACATCGATTACCGAGTAAGTGATGCGGTCAGGATAAAGTTCCTGCACCGCTTTGAGACGCTGCTCGTTGCGTGCGGCGATGCCTACACGCCAGCCGGCTCGTGCAAAATCAGTTGCGATTCGCATTCCCATGCCGGAAGATGCTCCTATGATGATAATTTTTTTCATGACTGACGGTCGTTTATTCAACCGCAGAGTCCGTTTCCGACGCCGCTGCGGTTGTAGGTTCTTCAGATTCTATAACCTTGTCCGCCGACGCTTTGTTCAGTTTGTCTATTGAGAAAGTATACGACACGGAGAAACTGCCGGTCACGCTTCCCGTGCGCGAACCATAGCCGGGAATATACCACGGTTTGCCATAGGGAGTGTTCCCCTCGTGCATGATTTTGTGATACTTAAACATCCATCCCGCCGATATCGGGCCCCACAGTTTCACACGCAGGCCCATCACAATCTCCATCCAGCCGACTGTCGTTTTCTGCGACGGGATGTCAAATTTGGCGTCCTCGCCCCAATACGAACCGCCTATCGTGACATTGTCGATTGAGTAGCTGAACGGCGAAAATCCATATCTCAGACCGCCATAGAACTGATAGTCAGGCGACGAGTTATAGAGGAAATTATAGTTGACACCTATTTTGAAATACGCGCTCATGGGCGAACGATAGGTGTAGTTGTTGCCCGAAGGAGTGTTTTTGGCCTGACCGAGACCGAACTCAAACACAGGCTTATACCTGTTGTGCAGACTCAGTTCGACCCACGCGCCTGCGAGGCCGTATTTCTGTCCGAAAGCCCTCATGAGCGGGTCCCAGATGTCAATGCCGGCCGATACGGACTCCCACAGCGGATATTTCATCTTCACGACGCGTATGACGGCAGTAGAGTCAATCCACTGCTCGCCCGTGACCGTGTCGACATAGACCGTGCGGCCTTTATCGTCATGGAAGTGAGTCGAACGGGCCTTGCGGGCTTCGATGATGCGGGCGCTGTCGTTGCGGGCCTCGTTGATTGTCTGCGTCACTGTGGCCGGCGACTCAACCGGCGTCATCCGGCGACGGTTCTGACTCTGGGCGTCGATGCCGAAAGCTATCATCAGTAATAATATGCCTGCTATGTATCTACCCGTCATTTTTCTTCTGATTGCACTCTGAAATAGATATTCAAATAGACCTTGTCGATGTTTGTTATGACCGAATCGACAATCTCAACCCAGTCAATCAGATGGTCGGTACACTCCATATCAGTGATGCTGTAGCGGTAGTAGACGCCACATTCCTCTGATGCGAAATACGGGCGGCTCGTGTACACTAACGTCAGCGTGTCGTTCAGACTCGGGTCGTCGAGCTCGCGCCACTTATATGCTATACACCACTTGACCGACTGATGGGTCGGACGCATCGGCAGATACACCTGCGAAATTCGCTCTCCGGCCGCACTCAGCACCGTGTCATTAGGAGCATCGACGCCGCTGATATCCAGTGAGTCGAGCTGAATTTTCTCTTCGTTTGCCGAGTCAAAGAAAGCCGCGAGCGGAACTGCATTGCGGTTCTCCGTGCAACCGTTTGTATTACACGAACTAACTGCCGCCACCGCGACAAGCGACGCAGCAATCAGAACCGATATTTTGTGGCACACTCTCATTTATCCTTGCCGATATTGATTTCCTCATCGATCTCGTAATCGTTGCGCTCAGGCGAATTGCGCACCACAAGCTCGCCGACAAAGCCGGCAAGGAAGAGTTGCGACCCGAGTATCATCAGGACCAACGAGAGGTAGAAATAGGGCGAATCAGTGACGAGCGTATAGTGGTTGCCGTGATTCATGTTCCAGAGCTTGACCGCGCCCACAACTACGACCGCGATGAAACCGAGAACAAACATCAGACTTCCGAGCAGACCGAAAAAGTGCATGGGTTTTGCCCCGAACTTGCCCGTAAACCAAAGCGTTGCCAGATCGAGATAACCGTTGACAAATCGGTCAAGGCCGAACTTTGTCTTGCCATACTTGCGGGCCTGATGGTGCACCACCTTTTCGCCTATGCGCGTAAAGCCCGCGAGCTTAGCCAAATACGGTATATAGCGGTGCATGTCGCCGTAGACTTCGATATGCTTGATTACCTTGTGACGATAGGCTTTCAGGCCGCAGTTGAAATCGTGGAGATTCTTGATGCCGCTTACCCGGCGCGCCGTTGCGTTGAAAAGTTTGGTCGGAATCGTCTTCGACAGAGGGTCATAACGCTTCTGCTTATAGCCCGACACCAGGTCGTAGCCCTCCTCGGTAATCATGCGGTACAGCTCCGGGATTTCGTCAGGACTGTCCTGAAGGTCCGCGTCCATAGTGATGACCACATCGCCCTTGGCGCGTCGGAAACCGGTGTTGAGCGCCGGCGACTTGCCGTAGTTGCGACGGAACGAGACACCCTTGACCGACGGATTGCTCTGCTCGAGGCTCTTGATTACCTCCCATGAGCCGTCGGTCGAGCCGTCATTGACAAATATTATTTCATAGCTGAAGCCGTGCTCGTCCATGACCCGCGAAATCCACTGTTCGAGTTCGGGAAGTGATTCGGCCTCGTTATATAATGGTACTACAACTGATATATCCATCGTCGTGATTGTGTTATGATTGCATCGGAGGAGGTGTGGTCCGGCGTGACGTAGCTCTCACGATCAGCGCGATTAGCATCGAAAGTATCGACCCCGTAAAGACACACGACATCAAAAGCTCCATGGCTGACTCCCCGGCTGTAGGGAACATTTTAGCCTCGTTGATTTTCGCCAGCAACATATAATTGGGATTGTCTGCCGACACACCCGACTGCTCATAGACCTTGAGCAACATGTCGAAAACATCGCTGTAAAACGAGGGATTGACAAAGCGCATATACACATAAGCGGTCAGAGCCATGATTAAGCCGCCGAAGAAAAAGATGCAGATGCCGTGAAGCCAAAGCATCGAGAACTGACTTCTATAATTGTCCTGACGGTAGCTGCGCTTGAGACAAAAATAAATCACAAGCGGCACACTGACAGCCATTATCATCGACAGCCAGCCTAATGCCGAGGCAACGGTCAGCGAGCAAAAAGAAGAGAGGATCAGAACCGACAGATAGATGCCGAACCAAAGCCCGTCGTCCGCTCCGCGTCTGTATACCGACCGATTTGTCCGATTATCACTCATTTGGGGAATTTCAAAAAAATGTTTTATCTGCAAAATTACGCCAAAGAGTTCAAACAGCGACCCGCAACTCGTTAAAATGAGTTAAGGGCCACAAGCTGCCCCAAACTTTCAGCCGCCGCAACTCCGACTTTCCCCACTCTCAGCCCTCTAAAAAAGCAATTGGCGGGGCTAATAGCTCCCGCCAACCGTCTTTTGCGCGTCACACAGACCATCAGCCCGTAAAACAGCAGAATATAATCGTTAACGGTTTATTTTTGCTCCTGATTGGTTCTAAGTTACTTAATCATCCGCTTTTCAACCTTACGACCCTGACCGATGATATAGACACCCGGGGCAAGATTCTCCAAACTGTCGCCAATCTTCTGTCCGTTGAGATTATAGACTTCATACTCGGCCGAATAGTCAATCTGCTTATTATCTACCGTAATATCATCAATACCCGAGAAACCGTATGCTTCAATTTTTTCAAACAGACTCCACGGAACGGTCGCTTTAATCTTATCCATGGCCGAAGCCTTGACATAAAGCGTCGGATTTTTATAATCAGAGAAAACGCCTTCCGTTGCCGCGACAGGATTATCCGCTCCGTAATAAATCTCTTTAAGATTACTACAGCCCAAAAATGCGCTCCAACCGATTGATGTAACTGAATTTCCTATCGTTAGTGATTTCAGACCGATACAGAACATAAAGGCATCTGTTCCGATTGTTGTGACTGAATTGGGTATCTCTACTGATGTCAAGCTGTAACAACCGTAAAAGGCTTGACGGTCAATTGTTGTAACTGAATTGGGTATTGTTACTGATATCAAGTTGTTGCAGCCGTAAAAGACGTAGTTGCCGATTGTTGTGACTGAGTTGGGAATTTCATAATTAGAATCATTTTTATCGGCAGGGTAACAGCAAAGCAAAGTTTTGTCTTTATTGAAAAGAACGCCATCGTCTGAACTGAAATTTGGATTATTTGTGTCAACATTAATAGCGACTAATTTTTTACAGCCGTAAAAGATACGTTCTTCGATTGTTTTGACTGAATTTCCTATCGTTACTGATGTCAGACCGGTACAGCCACGAAAGGCATGCATGCAGATTCTTTCAACTGAATTGGGTATCGTTACTGATGTCAAACCGGTGCAGTCACGGAAGGCTTCCGAGTAGATATCCTTGACCGAATTTCCCATCGTAATTGACGTCAAGCCGCTGCAGCCGCTAAAGGCAGAATTCCATATTGACGTAACCGAATTGGGTATAGTTATAGATGTCAAGCCCGTACAGTGCTCAAAGGCATTACCGCCGATTGATGTGACTGAATTGGGTATCTCTACTGATGTCAAGCCGCTGCAGCCGCTAAATGTAGAGTTAGATATTGTTGTAACCGAATTGGGTATTGTTACTGATGTCAAGCCGGTACAGCCCGAAAAGGCAGACGCACCGATTAAGGTTACTGAATTGGGTATCGTTACAGAAGTCAAACCGGTACAGCCGAAAAATGCAGAGTCCCATATTAACGTAACTGAATTGGGTATGGAAACTGACGTCAGACTACTACAGCGTTCAAAGGCATTACTGCCAATTGTTTCTACGGAATTAGGAATCGTTACTGATGTCAG
>JAGAOW010000126.1 GCA_017889945.1 Muribaculaceae bacterium | reverse complement strand
GAAGATACTTGCGCTCGGCAAAAGCAAATAAATTTGCTATTGCTCTCGACTTATTCGTATCTTTGCAGATGAATAATGAAATGCGAATGAAAAATATCAGGAACTTCTGCATCATAGCCCATATCGACCACGGCAAATCGACCCTTGCCGACCGTCTGCTCGAATACACCGAGACCATTGCCGCAAAGGACATGGAAGCACAGGTGCTCGACGACATGGATCTCGAACGAGAGAGAGGTATCACTATCAAGAGCCATGCCATACAGATGGAACACGTCATAGACGGCGAGCGATATGTGCTCAACCTTATCGACACTCCGGGGCACGTCGACTTTTCATATGAAGTGTCGCGCTCTATAGCCGCATGCGAGGGCGCGCTGCTGATTGTCGACGCCTCGCAGGGCATTCAGGCCCAGACTATATCGAACCTCTATATGGCCATTGAAAATGACCTTGAGATTATTCCGGTCATAAACAAGGTGGACCTTGACAGTGCCAAGCCCGACGAGGTTGAGGATCAGATTATAGATCTGCTCGGCTGCAAGCGTGAAGACATACTTCGCGCGAGCGGTAAGACCGGATTGGGTGTGCCTGAAATTCTCCGCGCCATAGTCGAGCGCATTCCCGCTCCGAAAGGCGACCCCGAAGCTCCGCTGCAGGCTTTGATTTTCGACTCGGTGTTCAACCCTTTCAGAGGAATCATCGCATATTTAAAAATCGAAAACGGAACTATCAGCAAAGACGACTTCGTGAAATTTGTTGCTACCGGCAAAGAGTATCATGCCGATGAAATCGGTGTGCTCAAGCTCGACATGTCGCCGCGCGATATGCTGTCGGCCGGCAATGTCGGCTATATCATTTCCGTCATCAAGACTTCGAAAGAAGTCAAGGTCGGCGACACGATCACACACGTCGAGCGCCCGTTCGAAAAAGCCATCGAAGGCTTCGAGGAAGTCAAGCCGATGGTGTTTGCCGGTGTGTATCCTATTGAGACCGAAGATTTCGAAAACCTTCGCGCGTCGCTTGAGAAACTTCAGCTCAACGATGCGTCGCTGACATTCTCGCCCGAGTCATCTGTCGCGTTAGGTTTCGGTTTCCGCTGCGGCTTCCTCGGCCTGCTCCATATGGAAATCGTTCAGGAACGTCTTGGCCGTGAGTTCAACATGGATGTCATCACGACCGTGCCTAACGTCAGCTATAAAGTTTTTGACAAGAAAGGCAATGTGGCCGAGGTGCACAATCCTTCGGGTCTGCCCGAAATCACACTGATCGACCACATCGAAGAACCATATATACGCGCGTCGATAATCACGACGGCCGAGTTTATCGGTCCGATAATGACTCTCTGCCTCGGCAAACGCGGAGAGCTTGTCAAGCAGGAATACATATCGGGCAACCGCATGGAGCTGACTTTCGACATGCCTCTCGGCGAGATTGTCATTGACTTCTATGATAAGCTCAAAAGTATTTCAAAGGGCTACGCCTCGTTTGACTATCATGTGTCGGGCTTCCGCGAGTCGCGTCTGGTCAAGCTCGATATCCTGCTCAACGGCGAAAGTGTCGACGCACTCTCGACTCTGACCCACGCCGACAACGCCGTCACATTCGGCCGTCGCATGTGTGAGAAACTTAAGGAACTTATTCCGCGCCAGCAGTTTGACATTGCCATTCAGGCTGCGATTGGTGCGAAAATCATAGCCCGCGAGACTATCAAGGCTGTCCGCAAGGACGTGACCGCCAAGTGCTACGGCGGCGACATCTCGCGTAAGCGCAAACTTCTCGAAAAACAAAAGAAAGGCAAGAAGCGCATGAAGCAAATCGGCTCGGTCGAAGTGCCGCAGAAAGCGTTTCTCGCAGTGTTAAAACTTGATTAAATATAAATCGACATGAAACGTTTTGCATTACCACTCATAGCCATTCTGACTATGGTTTCCTGTGCCCGTCAGGGTCAGGAAAGCGAGCAGGCCGAAGAGGTTGCGCTCGATCAGACAGAAGTCATCGAAAACAAGCAGGAGGCAGCTCCCACACCGGCAAGCGAAGCTGAATTCTTTGCCGCGTTGGAAAAGGAAGACGGTGTGAAGTCGACACCGAGCGGACTGCATTATAAAGTTGTGAAGGAAGGCGAGGGCGCTAAGCCTGCACCGACTTCGACAGTCGTGGTTGACTATAAGGGTTCGTTTACCGACGGCACTGAATTTGACAGCGGCAACGGTATCTCTTTCCCGCTCAACGGAGTGATACCCGGTTTCAGCGAAGGCATACAGCTGATGTCGCCGGGAGCAGAGTACATACTTTATATTCCCTACGCACTCGGCTATGGCGAAAACGGCGCGGGCGGTGTGATACCTCCGTGTGCGACTCTCGTTTTTGATGTCAAGCTCAACGAAATCAAATAGTCGCTGACAATATTTTTGAATTTACAAGTTTACGGCAGAGCGGTTGAACCGACTCTGCCGTAAGTTTTAGGAATGCGGTCTAAGTTTTATGGAACGGGGTCTTATTGTGGCAAACATAACGGGGACTGCGATTGTTAGAATTTTGTCAACTATTTATTGAATTTGTGCAGGATATGAGAGATAAACGGATATATCTTCCCGAAGAGGAAGAGCAGAGTGTGTTTTATGCCGCCACGCAGGCGCTCCGTCGTCATGCCTCGGGCGGCAATGTGCTTATCGGCGCGACTGTGCTGGCGCTTGTCATTGCCAACATTCCCGGTATCAACAGCTATTATTTCGATTTTTGGAATCAGGAGGTGCGTCTGCAGCTCGGCGACTTCAACATCTTCAGTCATTCGGGTCATCCGATGGATCTGCTTGCGTTTATCAACGACGCGCTGATGGCGATATTCTTTTTTTCGATCGGACTTGAAATCAAGCGCGAGATACTTGTCGGCGAGCTGTCGTCGCTCAAGCAGGCGCTGCTGCCCATAGTCGCAGCTATCGGCGGCATGATCGTGCCGGTGGCGATATATTTCATTTTAGCCACAGGCACGGACTATATAGGCGGGGCGGCGATACCGATGGCTACTGACATCGCGTTCTCGCTCGGTGTGCTTGCGATGCTGGGCAAGCGTGTGCCGGTGTCTCTAAAGATTTTTCTAACCACACTCGCCGTGGTCGACGACATCGGGGGCATAGTAGTGATTGCATCGTTCTATTCGACCGGCATCGAGGTCGTCTATCTGCTGTATGCGGCCGGACTGTTTGTGCTGTTGCTGCTCGGGTCGCTGATGCGGATAAAGAGCAAGATTTTCTATTTGGGTGTCGGCGGAGTGATATGGTTTCTGTTTCTCAACTCTGGCATACACCCGACCATAGCCGGTGTGCTTGTGGCCTTCTGTGTGCCGGCTACTCCGGTGTTCGCTCCGAAGAAATATATCAGAATAATAAGGAGTTCAATCAGCCACTTCCGCGGCGAGGACGACGACCTGCTCGTCAAGCGTACGATACTCAACAAGAATCAAATGAACTGGCTGAAGGAAATTGAATCGGCGTCGGATAAGGTTATCTCTCCGCTTCAGGAGCTTGAGGATTCTCTACACCCGATAGTCAACTATTTGATTGTGCCGCTGTTTGCATTTGCCAACGCCGGTGTGCAGCTGCTCGGCACAGAGCCGGCATCGGTGGTGGAGGGTATCTCGCTGGCTATAATATGCGGCCTGGTGTTGGGCAAGTCGATAGGTATATTCCTGGTCTCATGGCTGACCGTGAAGCTGAAACTTGCGCCTATGCCGCAGCATGTCAGCTGGCCGATGATGGCGTCTATCGCCATGCTCGGCGGCATAGGTTTCACTGTGTCGCTTTTCATAGCCACTCTTACGTTTGACAGCGGTTCGCAGGCCGACATAGACATGCTCAACCATGCCAAATTGGGCATAGTCGTCGGTTCGCTGCTCTCGGGCATCATAGGTTTTGCGCTGTTGCATAAAACGTTGCCGCGTGTGCAGTTCCATCAGGCCGAAGAGCAAGAGACGGCTGGCTAAAAAACCTTAAAAACTGGAGTTTTAGGGAAATGAGAGTGTGAAAATTTTGGATTTTCACACTTTTATGTTAATTTTGGGGCGAATTGTTAAAACAAAAGATCTTAAAGAGATTTTTTCAAAAACAAACATAAGTTTTAATTGTTAACAAAACAAAGGTTAACACCAAATGAAGAAACAGACAATCTGGATATTGACCATATTGATGGTAGCGACATTTGTCGGACTGCTTTGCATACAGATTCTATATATGAAGAATATGGTTCAGATGCGCTATGAGCAATTCACTCAGGGCGTGCGCCAGAGTCTTCTCAATGTGGCTTTGCGTCTCGAGCAGGACGAGACCAGATATTTCCTCGACGAGGAATTCTATCGTCTTGCAGCGACGTCGGTCACGACTCAGCGGTTCAGCGACGGGGTGTCGCAGGACCAGGGCGTGAAATTTTCGTTTACGACACCTTCGGGACTTGAGGGCGACCTTACCATCAAGGGCGACGCTCAGGAGATAACCAAGATAAAGGATGCCGAAAAAGCAGCCACACAAAGCTATCGCCGTCTGCAGAAAGCTTACCGCGACCAGTACCTCTATCAGAAAGGTATAATCGACGATGTAATACTCAACATTATCAGCCGTGCAAGCGAGCGTCCGATAGTGGAGCGCGCCGACTCGGCGATAGTAAAGCGCTATCTGACACAGGAGCTCGACACGATAGGCATCAGAGTGCCGTTTGAATATGCTGTGGTCAACTATCTCGGCACGGTGCAGTATAAGTCGCCCGGCTATAAGCCGGCCGCCGTAGCCAACGACAATCTCTTTGTGCAGACTCTCTTCGCCAACGACCCGGGCGGAAAGTACAACTATCTGAAGGTCTATTTCCCGACCAAGAAGGATTATATCTTCTCGTCGATTTCGTTTATGGTGCCGTCGTTTGCGTTCACGCTCATATTGCTGATTATATTCGTGTTCACGATAATCGTGGCGTTCCGTCAGAAGAAGCTGACGGAGATGAAAAACGATTTCATCAACAATATGACGCATGAGTTCAAGACGCCGATATCGTCGATTTCGCTTGCAGCTCAGATGCTCAACGACCCGGCAGTCAGGAAATCGCCGGCGATGCTTCAGCAGATATCGACTGTCATCAACGACGAGACCAAGCGTCTGCGCTTCCAGGTGGAGAAGGTGCTGCAGATGTCGATGTTCGAGCGCCAGAAGGCGACGCTCAAGATAGTCGATCTCGACGCCAATCTCGCGATATTCAATATCGTCAACACTTTCAAGCTGAAAGTCGAGAAGTACGGCGGCAAGATTACCGCGCGTCTCGACGCGATGGACGCGATAGTCAATGTCGACGAGATGCACTTCACGAATGTGATTTTCAACCTTCTCGACAATGCTGTCAAATATCGCCGCGAGGATGTGCCTCTAAACCTGATAGTCTCGTCGCGCGACATCTCGGACGAGCGGCTTGAAATCTGCATCGAGGACAACGGGATCGGCATGCGTCGCGACGATTTGAAGAAGATATTCGATAAATTCTACCGTGTGTCGACAGGCAACCGCCATGATGTCAAGGGCTTCGGCCTTGGCCTGGCTTATGTCAAGAAGATGATTTCGGAGCTTGGCGGCGAGATATCGGTGGAAAGCGAACTCAATGTAGGAACAAAATTTATCATTATACTACCACTTACTAAAAATTAAACATTATGGAAGAACGTATGCGTATTCTTTTATGCGAAGATGATGAAAATCTTGGTATGCTCCTCAGAGAATATCTCCAGGCAAAGGGTTTCAACGCAGATCTGTTTGCTGATGGAGAAAGCGGATACAAAGCCTTTCTGAAAGGCAAATACGACATCTGCGTCCTCGACGTGATGATGCCAAAAAAGGACGGCTTCGCACTCGCTCAGGAAATCCGCACAGTAAATTCGGAAGTTCCCATTATTTTCCTTACAGCCAAATCATTGAAAGACGATATTCTCGAAGGCTTCAAAATCGGTGCCGACGACT
>JAGAOW010000125.1 GCA_017889945.1 Muribaculaceae bacterium | reverse complement strand
AGAAGATATGCGCGTCGTCCTGCGTAAAGCCGCGCACACGGGTCAGACCGTGAAGCTCTCCGCTCTGCTCGTATCGGTATACAGTGCCAAATTCGGCAAGGCGCATAGGCAGGTCGCGGTAAGAACGCGGATAAGCGCGGAAAATCTCACAGTGGTGGGGGCAGTTCATCGGCTTGAGCAGATATTCCTCGCCTTCCTCGGGTGTGTGGATAGGCTGGAACGAGTCTTTGCCGTATTTTGCATAGTGGCCCGAGATCACATAGAGAGCCTTGTTGCCGATATGCGGAGTGATTACCTGAAGATAACCGTATTTTTTCTGAATTTTGCGGAGGAACTGTTCGAGACGGTCACGCAGAGCGGCGCCCTTCGGAAGCCACAGAGGCAGACCTGCGCCCACGTTCTGCGAGAACGCGAAAAGCTCCATTTCCTTGCCGAGTTTGCGGTGGTCGCGTTTCTTGGCCTCTTCGAGAAGAACGAGATACTCGTCGAGCATCTTTTTCTTCGGGAACGTAATGCCATAGACTCTGACAAGCTGGTTGCGCTTCTCGTCGCCGCGCCAGTATGCGCCTGCGAGCGAAGTGATTTTCACAGCCTTTATCGGAGCCGTATTCGGAATGTGCGGACCGCGGCAAAGGTCTGTAAAATTGCCCTGAGTGTAAGTAGTGATATGACCATCCTCAAGCTCGGAAATAAGCTCACACTTGTATGTTTCGCCACGGTCGCCAAAGAGTTTGAGCGCGTCAGCCTTAGTTATGTCGCGGCGGACGATGTCGCTCTTCTGCTGAGCGAGCTCAATCATTTTCTTTTCGATTTTGGCAAAATCATCCGATGTCAACTGATTGTCGCCCGGGTCGATATCATAGTAGAAGCCGTTTTCGGCTGCCGGACCGATGCCGAACTTCACGCCGGGATACAGCTCTTGGAGAGCCTCGGCCAAAAGGTGGGCCGAGCTATGCCAGAAAGCGTGCTTGCCTTCAGGGTCTTCCCATTTGAACAATTTGATTTCTGCATCTTCGTTAATCGGACGCGTCAAATCCCATTCCTGCTCGTTGACCGATGCGGCAAGGACATCCTGGGCAAGACGGGGACTGATTGATTCGGCAATCTGAAGAGGAGTTACACCCGCTTCAAACTGCTTCACACTCTTATCAGGAAATGTTATATTAATCATTACTAATCTATTAACAATCAATTTATTAACAACTTGCAGCCACCAACAGCCCACAAGTCAGCCGCAAAGATACGATTTTTTTTCAATCTAAGCAACTCCTTAAACTTATATTATACTATATTCTACAGACTCAGAGCGAATTTGCGATACAGACTATTTTAATAATGAATAGTATACTTAATATCGCTCCTTGTTATTTCATCACGGATGTAAACGTAGGTATAAACTGAATGCCGAGCACAGCTTTATTCTTCAGCCCACACTTTCGAATCGACATATCTGGGTCGAGGGCAGAAAGAGTCCGACAGCACATCTCTCGTCGGGTCATAATATGAATACGACACTCCCGACAGCGACCACAGACTGTAAATCAAATTCGCAGTCGAAAACGGCCGGTCGGCCGCATTCCTCATTCGCTCCACAATTTCAGGATTCCTCCGCCGGTATGCTCCGTTTGCATATATAATAAACGGTACTCTGGCCGATTTCCGGTCACGGCCGGTGTAGTCTCTGTCATCAAACACATTCTCTCCATGGTCTGAAAGATATATTACCACCGACGGCTCAGACGATTTTTCAGCCAAAGCGATGATACTGTCCAATATGCAGTCGGTATATAATATCGAATTGTCATATTCGGCAACCTTCTGCGCGCTTTGTTTATTGAGCCATGGCCGTGGTCTGACTTTCATAATATCCTCCCCTGTAAATCTTGAATATTCCTCAGGATATCTTTGTGAATATAAAATATGCGACCCATAGAGATGAATTCCGATAAACTTTGCGACGCTATCGTCGGCAAATGCTCTTTTTATATCCGGCATCAATATTCCGTCAGGACGTTGCAGTATATGATCCTCCGAACTCTCCTTCATATATCTGATTACATCCGAATTAGCAATCATCACATATGAGCTGTTGCTCCATATGCCGGTTTTCTCCTGATTCGACAGCCAGTATGTTCGATAACCGGCCGCCTTAAACACATCCACGGTAAATGGAAACTCCCACCACTCTTTTATCGAATCCTCGTCCGATTTGAAGCTTAGCAAACGCTCCATATTATACATTGTCAGAGTCGATGATGCCAAGGCGTCACTGAATATAAAAAGACTGTCGCGGCGCGAATCGAGCCGCGGACTTGTCGGCAACGGATATCCGTAGATCGACAGATGGTCGCGCGAAGCCGATTCGCCGATGATTACACACACATTTGTGGCATACTTCTCCGATTCGATGCTGCCTATATCTTCGTGAGGTCGCTTATGCGACATCATTTCCGACATTAAATTATAATTACGGTAACTCCTTATCAGAGTTTTTACTACCCTTACCGAAGTAAACACATCGCTTCGCCCGACATGCATCGCGAACATCAGATATATCGAAATCACCAACCCCGCAGCCGACATCATACAAATGGTCACTGCCATTTGTTTCGCTTTCACATATCTGACTATTATGACCGTCGCAGCCACAAGCCCTGCAACGCATAACCAAAATGTCGGGCCGCCCAAACTCGACAGCACCCTATCCTTCAGGCTGACCATAAATTCAGACACCTCATTCCGATTGGTCTGCGCCAATATGGCAACCAATTTATTGCTTATGCCCAAGCCATAATATGTATATGATACGAAGTTGCAGACACACACTGCTACATATAACACGACCAACAGCCACGCAACAATCAGCCCGGCCTTCCATCGTCTTCCCAACAACAGCATCAGACACAGCAGAGTTGCCTTAAAAGAGCATATGAATATGATTTCAATCCATGAAACAAGCGCCGAGTCGTTCATCAGCCTGCTTTCGGGAAAATCACACATGCCAAACGTCGAAACAAACAGCAAAATCAGCCAAAGAGTTACCGACTTACGATTAAACAGCTTAATATCAATACTTTTCATATCATATTCATGTTGACAGCAACATTCCGCCGTCTGACAAGGATTCATCATATGCGATAATCGCTATCATATGATGACATCCATCATAGCCGTAAAGGTACAAACTTTTTTTCTAAAATTCGAAACAAAAAAACAGGCATCAGCAATCATGCATGACACCTGTCTATCAGATTATATCTGAATATAAACCCTATCGTTTTTTAGGCTGAATGTTCAGACGGTACTGAACCGAGAGGAGGAAATAGCGCGGCAGTGTATTCGTATATGCCACTGTGCGGCCTGTCGCCGTCACTGCATAGTTGACGTTCGACAGTTTATGGAGCATGTCGAAACCGTCGACCATAAACACCCAGCGGCTGAAACGCTTCGGCGAATACGAAACTCTGACATTCCAGATCGGATCTGTCGTGTCAAGATTGTCGACTCCATAACCGTGGCGGCTATAGCAGGTAAAATCAGTGCTGATGCCGAAGCCTTTAGGCAGTTTAAAATCGCCGCTCACACCATAGTTGAAGTGTCGCGCATTAATCGTGTTGAAGCCCTCGCGGTCCGACGAAGTGTGACGGCTATAGAAATCGGTGCGGAGCTGCAGTGTCTGCGACCCTAACTGCCAAGCAAGATTGAGTTTCTCGCCATATGTCATATAATTCACTTTCTGAAGCGAAGGAGCCTCAAGATTAATGCCGATCATGTCAGCATATCTTGAGAAATTGAGATTGGTTGTCGAACTTAACGCGAACTGCTTTTTAGAGCCGAATTGCCATGAAAAATTATTTGAGAAATATTGGAAACGGTTGCCGTCAACATTGTAGACGCTCGTGTTCCTCACACCGGTAGTTGTGTTGTAAGTATATCCGCGTGTCAAAGCGTTGTCGGTATAACCTATATTAAACGCAAATCTGTTGGAGATCGGTTTTTTATATGGTCTGAACGACCAGACGAAGGTGTGTGTATGTTTGAACTCCATTTTGAGGTCAGGATTGCCTCTGAACACATTTAGCGGGTCAGCATCGCTTACAAAATCCACCATATCTGTCATTTCCGGCAAATTCGGATCTATCGTATAGCTATATTCGAGGGCGTGCGTATAATTATCTTCACGTTTTCTAAACCCATATTCGACTCTACCATCCCACTTGCTTCTGATCGATACATAATTGTTCGACTTCACAAGATGATGGTCTTGGTTGTCGCGCCAATAATCGAGCGTCCGTTTGGCAAACGTGATACGTGGGTCAAATTCTACCAACAACAACGAATTGCTAAATTCATTATAGTACTGAAAATAAGGCTCAATTATATGTGAAAAATCTTTATGATGCGAACGATAGCTGTTGGTCGGGTCGAAAGCCGCAAGATAACCCTCGGGGAGCTCTCCGTAAATGCCCATGTCGTTGAGACGTTCGAGCGCATACATATATGAATCTCTTTTTCTGTCTAAATAATCGAATTCATATTTGATACCTGCATATACGCGTTTTATATGGGCTTTGTAATCTATAAAACCATACATATTCAAAGCGTGATTAGGCGAATAATCTGTAAAATGGCGCAGACTGTAAGCCGGAGTAGCTTCCGAACCGTAGTTGATGTCCTGACCGGTCCAGAATTCCTCTTTTTGGTCCTCATAAGTAGCTCCGAACATCGTATAGATCCGGTCACTGCTTTTCGGCAATCTTATCGACACCCTCACATAGAAATCGCCGTTGAGATGCTTGAGCCAGCCATCGTTGCGGTTGACCGAACGGTTGAGAACATCGTCGAGCAACCCTGGTGTGCCCGCAGAATACAGAGCTTCAAGCATTTCTCGGGTCATGTCCTGATGTTCACTGTCAAAAGCTCCCGAAATGCTCGAAGATGCTTTTTTATGATGGATATATTTGCCGCTTGCGTTTGCGGAAAAGCCGACCGAATTAGAACGAATATAAGCACCGTGGCGCGTTCTGATTTCTGTTTCACGGCGGTAACTGTTGCCGTAATTATAATCATATGTATCGCCGTCAGGCAGGAAGTTGGTGCGGTAGGTCGAAGTTTCAGCATTATTGGTCGACGGTGCGAAGAGCACATTTCCGCCGGCAGAACGTGTTTCTTCCGGATTTTCATATTCATAATTGATACCCGCTCTCTTGTATTTCTTTTTGCCCGTAGGCATCTGCTCGGGTGTCCAGGAGTCATTCTTTCCGGGCACACGACTGTCGTTCAGATTATTGAAATTTGTGACAAGCGACACATTGGTCGTCGTGTTGAACCACGATGCGAACAGTCGCCCCATATATCGCTCTTCTGTGCCGTAGCCTCCCTGAGCGTTAATAAGCCAGCCGGCATTGTATTCGCGTTTCAGCTTCACGTTCATAGTCAGGTGCTTGGGTGCGGTCGGATCGCCCATATATTTTTCATGCTTCGTCTGGCCTTTGTAGACCTCGACATCCTTGACCGTATATGCAGCAATGTTCTCAAGCATCAGGTTATTGTCGCCGTCGAAAAAGTCCTTGCCGTTGAGCAGCAGCGACTCGACAAACTCTCCGTTGACTTTAATTTGACCATTATCGTCGAGTTCAACGCCGGGCAACTGCGCTAACAGACCGTCGAGCATAGAGCCTTCGGCCAACTGAAACGCATCTGCATTAAATACGACCGTGTCGCCTTTGTTATAGAATTTGATTTTCGATGATGTGACCGTAACTTCTTTGAGCTGACGAGGAGCTCTTTCCATAAATATTATCGGCAATTCGCGATAATCCTCTCGTTTGCCGAGATTATCAAGCCTGTAAGAAATTGTCTGTGGAGTGTAACCATCGCAAACCACATCAAACACAATCGTTGTGTCTTTTTTAGGGACGTAAAAAACAAAATAGGACATCTCCTGGATTTCTCCGTTCTTCCACTTACTTCCCATATTGGTTTTGATGCTGTCGGTAACATTGCCGATTGAATCATAGAGCAGCACATATGCATTACAAAGGTCCGTCTTTCCGAATGATTCTTTTACAACGCCGCCGATACGGAATTCTTTTTTTGCGGCAACTGCTGTCAACGCTATTAAAGCTAACAATAATAATGATGAAAGTTTTCTCATTGAATTGAATAGAATTGGATTGATTTATTTTGATTGTAAATTATGTACCGCAAATTTATGAATATTCTATAAAATTTGCAAATAAAAATAGGGGGGGTGTTAAATTATGTCAATTTCCACAACCCAGAACCGGCAATCCTTCATTACAACGCCCTAAGCAACAAAAATATAGAGATGCAACTGCATAGTACATCCCTAAGCAAATTTAAACAAAAAACCGATAAAAAAATTGTTCAGACTCCGAGCAGGCGCATGAACTCTTCTCTGAGGGCGGGGTCTTCAGCAAATGCGCCGACATAGTCCATGGTGCTTGTTGTCGAATCCTGCTTCTCGACTCCGCGCATCTTCATGCACAGATGGTGCGCGTCGCACACAACCATAACGCCCTTCGCCCCGACTATGCGCTCCACTTCGCGACACACCTGAGCCGTCAGGCGCTCCTGCACCTGCAACCTGCGCGCAAAGACATTGACAAGTCGCGCAACCTTGCTCAGACCTATGATTTTGCCGTCGGGAATGTAGCCGATTGAGATATTTCCGAAGAAAGGCAGGATGTGATGCTCGCACATGGAGTAGAATTCGATGTTCTTAACCATGACTATCTGCGAACCTTCATGCTCGAAAAGAGCCTGATGGACGACGGCATCTATATTCGCGCGATAACCCGACGTGAGATAGTAGAGGGCTTTGGCCGAGCGTATGGGAGTTTTCAGCAGCCCCTCACGGGTGCAATCTTCACCCAGAAGTTTGATTATCTCTTCGATATGTCCTGCTATAAGCTCTATATTACGGTTATCGTCAACGACTGCCATCTTATCCTTTCTGATTAATGTTGGTTGATACGGTCACGCACAATTCTAAGCGATTTGGCCATCGACGGGAATGCGCTCCTGATTTCGGCCATTACCGCCTCTGCCTCACTGCGGCTGCGGAAATCGCCAACCTTCACGCGCCAGTAAGGCGAGTTGAAGCTGACATATACATTCAGATCCTGAAAACGCGATTCAATCTGATTTTTACGGTTCTGCGCTTCCTGCTTGGCTGTGCGTACATTGTTATCGTCGAAGACCTGCACACGATAGCCCGCGCGCACTTTCTGAACGACTGCGGTGCCTTCCTCTTCTTCGGTCGCCTCCGTTTCGGCGGCGACATGGCGCTGCAGACGCGCGTTAAGCGCAGCCGGCTGATCGACAATAACCGTTCCGCGGTTGACATGGTCGACAATCGTCTCTGCTGATGCGGGGAGCGACTGCACGGCGGCTGCTAAAGCCACGGCCATTAAGGCGATGTATCGTGTTGAAATCTTCATAACAATTAAAAATATGGGCACAAAGATAGTAAAATTTTCTTTGCGCCCATACACTAAATGTAAATATCCGCTTAGTTGAAAGCTTCAACGATGCCCATGAAATCAGCGCATTTCAGCGAAGCGCCGCCGATAAGGCCGCCGTCGACATCGGGCTTTGCAAAAAGTTCTTTGGCGTTTGAAGGCTTGCAACTGCCGCCGTAGAGGATAGAAGTGTTCTCTGCGACTTCTTTGCCATATTTCTCGGCAATCACACCGCGGATGAAAGCGTGCATGTCCTCAGCCTGGTCCGCTGTAGCGGTTTTGCCTGTACCGATAGCCCAGACGGGTTCGTAAGCGAGGATGATTTTGCCGAAATCCTCAGCCGAAAGATGGAAGAGAGCGTCGACAATCTGCTTTTTGACAACGTCAAAATATGTGCCGTTTTCGCGTTCCTCGAGAACTTCGCCGATGCAGAAGATCGGAGTCAGATTGTTTTCGAAGGCAAGCGCAACTTTTTCGCGGAGAGTCTCCGAAGTTTCGCCATAGTACTGACGGCGTTCAGAGTGACCGAGGATAACATAGTTTGCACCTGTAGAGGCAACCATAGCTGCCGAGACTTCGCCCGTGTAAGCGCCCGATTTGTGGTCAGCGCAGTTTTCTGCACCGAGACCGAGGCATTTGCGGCAGGTCTTCTCGCTGATTGAGGCCAGATGAGTGAAAGGCACGCAGATCACAACGTCACAGTTATGTTTTGTTGCCTGTACGGCAGCATTTACTTCTTCGGCAAGAGCGATACCCTCCTGAAGAGTGGTGTTCATCTTCCAGTTGCCGGCTACAATGTTCTTTCTCATTATTTTATAGTATTAAGTTTATGATGATTAATTGATTTTTTCTAAAGCAATGCAAAGTTACGATTTTTTGCCGAACAGCGCATCAAATATTTCGACAAGATATTGTCGGGAAAGTTGAGCGAATATACAAACACTAACCAAAGGATGAAAATGCCTGTCATCCAGCGGTTGATTTGACCGTCGTCGACTGCCATTTCGTCGCTCAGCAGGGGTGCGCCGTCATAATCGGGCATTAGCACATCCTGGTTTATGGAGGCCAAATTGCGCTTCCACACAATCCGGCCGTCGCGGATATAGACCAGGCCGGTTTCGCCGCGGACAAGCTCTTTGAGCGATGTGTCCTCTACCGAATACACGTCGTAGTCGGGCGATGCCACCTGCACCCATGCGTCAAGCTCGTCGCCGCTCGCCCCGACAAGAGCCGTCATGCGACCGCCGACGTCTGTGATATACGACGATATCTCTTTGGCCAGATGACGTCTCTTTATGTAATGTAAATCAGGCTCGCAGACCACAAGCAAAAGCATGTCGCCCTGACCGTCGAAAACTTCATCGCTCACCTCGACATCGCCGTCGAACACCGCCAGACGGGCTTCTGCCTCCGGCCGGTTTGTCTGTTCGACACCGACATAAGTCCATGTCGAATCAGGTATGTTGTCAAGCGCGAAGCTCTCTTTCCGCCCGTCTTTTTCATATATGAAATATTCGCTTGCCGACGCGTCGTCGTCTTCGTCTTCAGCGGCATAATTCAGCTCGCTGCCGACCGGATAAGGTCTGAAATCGACAAGCGGCTGATAGCGATAACCGAAAAATGCGAGCGTTGCCGAAAACGCCACAGCACCGACAACGACAAGCCATTGCAGGCCGGGATTATAAATGCCCCCTACTCTGTCGTTATATATAATAAGGAGTACGACCAAGACGGTCAGTACGATGTTTTTGACGAAAGTCAGCGTGTTGGATATGACCCACAGATCGCCGAAACATCCGCAGTCGCTGACCGGGTCGGATATCGCTATATAGGCCGTCAGAGGCAGCATAAAGGCCATGAATAGAGCGGCAAGCCACACCGTTCCGCGGCGCATCGAGCCGCTTGCTATAAGCACACCGACGCTGAACTCGCACACCGACAGCGCAATGGCAAGCGATAGCGTAATCTCACGCGGAACAAACATGTTCCACACGTTGAAATACTCTTCGATTTTATATATAAAGCCCCAGGGGTCGACCGATTTGGCCCAGCCGGAGATGATAAACGTCGCACCGACGACCACCCTCAGCAGCCACACGACGACAGAAAGACTGAACAATGATTTTTTATTCTCCTTCGCCATGGGTAAGTTTGATTACGCCGAATACCGCATAATTAACCATATCCATATAGTTTGCGTCGACGCCCTCCGAGATTATCGTTTCGCCACAGTGGTCCTCGATTTCCTTGGTGCGCTGTATCTTCGTCAGAATCAAATCGGTGTATGAAAGCACTCGCATCATCCGCCATGCCTCGTCATAGTCATGGTTCTTGGCTATCATGAGTGCGCGGATGCGTGCGGCAACCTCGTCATACCAGCGTAAAGCAGTTGCGTTGTCGATGTCTTTGGTGTCGGAAAAGCCGTGTTCGAGCTGTATGACTCCGATGATGCCGTAGTTCACGATGCCGATGAATTCGGGGAGAATGCCTTCGCCGACAGCCGAGCAGCCCTTGATTTCAAGCGAACGTATACACTTGGCCTTGATAAAAATCTGGTCGGTCAGGGCCGCCGGACGCATGATGCGCCATGAAGCGCCGTAATCGGCGAGTTTCTTTTCGAAAATATCGCGGCAGAGAGCCAGCGCCTCGTCAAATTGTCTGTTTGTATCTATCATAGTTACAATGCTATCATTTTTTATATCTTTCACAAATCTCGTCGTAATCCATCACGGCAAGCTCCCAGACGCTCATAGCATTTTCAAGCTCTTTGCTCGCAGCCTGATGGCGCTGAAGTATCTCTTGTGAGCAATCGCCCTGGGCCATCTGTTGTTCGATTTCAGCGACAACGGCTTCGAGACGCGACACCTCGGTCTCCGACTCCTCGACTTTTTTCTGAAGACGCTTGACGGCCTTGTCGCGCTCTCGCTACTCGGCATAAGTGAGCCGGGGCTGCGACTGCGCCGCAGGCTGTTTGGGAGCTGCGGCCGAGACCTTTTCGTCAGCTTTGGCCGGCTGCGCGGGCTTCTTCTCGGCTGTCGGACTCTTCGACAGCTCAAGTT
>JAGAOW010000124.1 GCA_017889945.1 Muribaculaceae bacterium | reverse complement strand
CTCGTTAATCAACGAGCGCATAAAATCTTATTACTACACCGAGTCCAATCCCGCCGACTTCCTTCGCTTCCTCAGCAAATACTACTTGCAGAACCCCCTCTACGACCGTATTCGCATTTCGGTCTATGAGGACAACCGAATCATCTACAACATCGGCGACATCATCGCCTTGCCAGAGGACATCGAAGAAGGCAAAACAACCGAAGGACACCTCGTCCTCGACGACAACCTCAAAGCTCACAGCAGCAGCTACCTGCGAAGCAATAACTTCTTCTTCAAGATTTCCGTCTCCGACAACGGACGTCTCAAAGTGCTTACGCTCCTGCCCTACGACAGTCAGATCAACGCCGCAAGCCTGCCGAGCTCCAACATCTGGATTGTAGTCTTTATCGTCGCCATCTTCCTTACAATTCTGTCCTACTACTCGACAAGATACTTCGGTAAAAACATCAAAATCTTAAGAGCCATCGCCGACCGCGCCGCAACCGACCACAACTTCATCCCGCAGATGGACTACCCCCACGACGAGCTCGGCGACATCAGCCGTCAGATTTCCAGTCTCTACAATGAGCGCTCCAAGGCCCTGTTCAAACTTCAGCGCGAACACCGCGTTGCCCTTCACGCCATGGAAGAGAAAGCACGACTCAAACGTCAGCTGACCAACAACATAAACCATGAGCTGAAGACCCCTATCGGCGTCATCAAAGGCTACCTTGACACAATCGTCTCAAACCCCGACATGGACGACGCCTCGCGCGACCACTTCATCCACAAAGCCCTCGAGCACGCCAACCGTCTGACCAACCTGATTACCGACGTGTCGGCAATTACCCGCCTCGAAGAAGGCGGCGCGGTCATCAACACCGAGGAGCTCGACTACCACGATGTGGTCTACACGGTCATGAACGACCTCGAAGAGTCAGGAGCTATAGGCGAACTCGAATTCATCCACGATGTGCCGCCCGACTGTCTCATCATGGGCAACAACGCCCTGCTTACCGGCATGCTGATCAACCTCGCCAAAAACGCAGTACTCTATTCCAAAGGAACAGAGTGCGGAGTCAGACTCGACGGAGAAGACGACAAATTCTACCGCTTCATTTTCTTCGACAACGGCGTCGGCATAGGCGAGAACCACATACCTCACCTCTTCGAGCGCTTCTACCGCGTCGACTCAGGTCGCTCGCGCAAGACCGGAGGCACAGGTCTCGGCCTGCCTATCGTCCAGAACACCATCCTCGCCCACGGCGGCAATATCTCAGTCCGCAACGGCGAAAATGGAGGCCTCGAATTCGTCTACACCCTGCCTAAAGCAAAAAAATCATAGGCTTCCGGCATAAATGCAAACTTGTAATTAAATCGTATTGCCATTGTAACACAATAGCAATATTCGCAACATATATTTGCAGCATCAAGAACTGCTTATTTAATTCCTGCTGAGAAAACTAATTCAGCAAGTATAGTAATTTAGGAAACATTAATACAAACAACATTCACTACAGATAAAGGACGTCGCGATTGACGCCCTTTATTTTTGTCGTCTTAACGATATTAACTATATTTGCAGCAGGAAATATCCATATTTTAACAACCGGGGTCTTACAGCCCCAAATATGTTTATGAATAACCAAAATATGAACGAAGAAATTGACTGGGGCAAGCTCCCCTTCGGATACCTACGCACCGACTACAACGTTCGCTGTCACTACCGCGACGGCAAATGGGGCGAAATCGAGGTATCGACTGACGAATATATCAACCTGCACATCGCAGCAACCGCACTCCACTACGGACAGGAAATTTTCGAAGGACTGAAAGCCTTCCGCGGAGTCGACGACAAAATCCGCATCTTCCGTCTCAAAGACAACGCCCGCCGCATACGCGAGTCTGCCGAAGGTCTGCTCATGGAGCCTGTCCCCGAAGATCTCTTCTGCGAGATGTGCAAGAAAGTCGTCAAGCTCAACGAGCGTTTCGTGCCCCCTTACGGCAGCGGAGCTTCACTCTATATCCGTCCGCTCGAAATCGGCACTACCGCACGCGTCGGCGTGAAACCCGCCGATGAATTCACATTCATCATCCTCGTCACACCCGTCGGCCCTTACTTCAAAACCGGCTTCGGCTGCACCAACATCTGCATCATGCGCGAATATGACCGCGTAGCACCCAAAGGCACAGGCCGCTGGAAAGTCGGAGGCAACTACGCCGCATCACTTCAGGCAGGCGAACACGCCCACGAACTCGGCTACTCAGCCGTGCTCTACCTCGACCCCAAAGAGAAAAAATATCTCGATGAATGCGGCCCGGCCAACTTCTACGCTATCAAAGACGGCAAGTATATCACACCCGCCTCAGACTCCATACTCCCGTCGGTTACCAACAAGAGCCTGATGCAGCTTGCACGCGACATGGGTCTCGAAGTCGAGCAGCGCCACATCACGGTCGACGAACTCAACGACTGCACTGAAGCTGCAGCCTGCGGCACAGCAGCCGTGGCTTCGCCCGTCGGCGAAATCGACGACCTCGACACCGGCAAAAAATATATCATCGCCAAAGACGGCAAGCCCGGCCCGATAACCACCGCGCTCTACAACAAGCTCAACGCTATCCGTCTGGGCGAAGAACCCGACACCCACGGATGGAACACCATCGTCGAATGAAAGAACAAGTCAGAAAAATAATTGATAAATACTATCCCGAGGGCACACGCCTTCGGGATATATTTATGCGCCACAGCCGTCAGGTGGCAGACCTCGCCCTGGATATAAACCGTCGGCGCGGCCTCGGCCTTGACCCCGACACCGTCGAGACAGCCGCCATGCTCCATGACATAGGCATATTCAAAACCGATGCCGACGGTATAGACTGCCACGGAACAGAACCATATATACGCCACGGCATACTCGGCGCCGAACTGCTCCGCCGCGAAGGCATGCCCGAAGAAATCGCACGCATCGCCGAGCGCCACACAGGCGCAGGCATCACAGCCGACGACATACGCAGCATGCACCTGCCTCTCTCCGAGGGCGACTACACGCCGCAGACCCTCTTGGAGAGACTGATTTGCTATGCCGATAAATTTTACTCTAAAACACGTCTTGACAGCGCCAAACCGCTCGAATCGGTGCGCGCCTCCATGCTCCGACATTCGCCGGAGACGCTAAAACGCTTCGAAAAATTACACGCGGAATTCGGCTGCTGACAGAGCGTCGGCGATGCGTTCCGATGCAAGTCCGTCGCCATAAGGATTAGATAGATTGCAGCGCTCGCTGTAGAGGGCGTCGTTGTCGAGCAGCGCCGAAACCGAATTGACTATTCGCTCGCGGTCTGTGCCGACAAGCTCTACCGTGCCGGCCTCGACAGCCTCGGGGCGCTCGGTGGTGTCGCGCATCACTAACACAGGCTTGCCCAGCGATGGTGCTTCTTCCTGTATGCCGCCGCTGTCGGTCAGAATGACATGGCTCGCCATCATCAGACTGACAAAGGGCAGATAGTCGACCGGCTCTATGAAGTGCATGTTGGCCGAGGCGTGATTGCCGAACATCTCTGCAATCGGTCGGCGCACATTGGGGTTAAGGTGCATGGGATAAACAAAATCGACATCGTCGCCATAGCGAGCCGACAGGTCGGCGAGTGCCTGACAGATATGTATGAAGCCATCGCCGAAATTCTCGCGGCGGTGGCCTGTAATCAGCACCAGCCGACGCGTTGCCAGACGCGACATGTCATAGCCCAGCCGCTCTATCTCGCGATGAGCCGCCGCAGCAAGCTCGGCATTGGTCTGCAACTGGTTGCGGACGTCAGTAAGCGCATCAATGACAGTGTTGCCTGTAACAAAAATCGATTTTTCATCTACATTCTCAGCCAAGAGATTTCGGCGTGAAGTCTCGGTAGGCGAGAAATGCATAGTCGCCAGACGGCCTGTGAGACGACGGTTCATCTCTTCGGGCCAAGGCGAATATATGTTGCCTGTGCGCAGTCCGGCCTCGACGTGGCCGACGGGTATCTGGGCATAGAAAGCAGCCAGCGCGGCAGCAGTCGATGTCGAGGTGTCACCATGGACGAGAATAATGTCGGGGCGGTTGACGGCGAAGACATCTCGCATGCCCGTAAGCACTCTCGACGTGACGTCGTAGAGATCCTGGCCGGGGCGCATGATGTCAAGGTCAAAGTCGGGCTTGAGATTGAAGATTGTCATCACACTGTCGAGCATCTGACGGTGCTGACCTGTGACGGTAACAGTGACTTCAAAATCATCGGGGCGACGACGCAGGGCCTTGATGACCGGGGCCATCTTTATAGCCTCGGGCCGAGTGCCGAACACGAGCATTACTTTCTTCATTGAATTTGGCTTATGGGTGTAATGAAAGCGGGATTAAAAATTTTTCCACAAGAGCCACCACGCGAATTTCACTCTTATCCAGTCGCGTTTGATGCGTGAGGGCTGCTTGATGAGACGGTAGACAAACTCGGCATTGTGGTCTATCCACCACTTTGGTGCACGTTTGGCGCGGCCGGTGTACACGTCGTAGCTGCCGCCGAGGCCCTGATAGAGCGCTTTGTGGCGGCTGAGCATTTCGGCCATGAGGAATTCCTGTTTGGGCGAGCCCATGGCGACAAACACAAAGTCGGGACGCTTGTCGGCGACATCGTCAATCAGCGCCTGACGGTCCTCGGCCGAAGCCAAATATCCGTCGCGCGAACCGACAATATTGATTCCGGGGAAGTCGGCCTTGAGTTTTTTGATGGTGTCGGCGTAGACATCGGGGCGACCGCCGACAAAATAGAAACTGCCCGTGCGATAGTAGCGCTCGATGATTTTCAGCCACAGTTCGCAACCTGCAATCTTGCATGCGGCCTCCGCGCCTTTCTGCTTGGAGGCGAGTACCACACCGGAGCCGTCGCAGTAGCCTATGTTGTCGTTAATCAGGCTTACAAGCTGCGGCGTAGCCTTGGCCATCTTTTCAGCATTGACAGCCACGAGTATGCCTTTGCGCTCATTGGCAAAGTCAATAAGCTCGTCGGCGCAAGATGCCGGATAAACATTGAGACCTCTCAGACTGACCGCTTCCACAGATTAACGTTTGAAGATGCCGCAAAAATCGAATATCTGCTTGTCGTCGCTCCACTCCAGAGCCTTGAAGGGGTCGTGGGCGGTCAGCAGCACTACAATATCAGCGCGTTGGTAGGCCTGACGACACTCGGTCAGAGTCCACTTGGGATGCGAAGTGATATTTGGTTCGCAAATCAGAAGCTCGGCGCCTGTCTCGGCTTCGGCCACACGGTCGATGATATGCGAGGCAGGGCTTTCGCGCAGGTCATCGATGTTGGGTTTGAAGGCCAGACCCATCATTGCGACCACAGGCATGCGGCCATGGTCGAGACGGAAGCGGAGAATGGCGTTGATGACTTTTTCGGCACACCACTCGCTCTTGTAGTTGTTGGTCTCGCGGGCAAGCGAAATCATTTTTGCTTCCTGCGGGTATGCGGAGACGATGAAATAGGGGTCGACAGCTATGCAATGGCCTCCCACTCCGCAACCGGGATTGAGGATGTTGACACGCGGATGACGGTTGGCAAGGCTAATCAGCTCCCAAACGTTGATTCCCGCGCGGTCGCAAATCAGCGACAGCTCATTGGCAAAAGCTATCTGAACGTCGCGCGACGAATTTTCGGTCAGCTTGCACATCTCGGCTGTGCGAGAATTTGTTGCAAAAAGCTGTCCTTTAACAAAATGAGAGTAGAACTTCTTAGCCATTTCAGTAGCCTCGGCGTCCATGCCTCCGATAACGCGGTCGTTGTGGACGAGCTCATAGATAATGTTGCCGGGAAGAACACGTTCGGGGCAGTAGGCTATGTGAATCAGACCCTTAAGTTCAGGGCGCTCCTCGAATATGATGCGCGCCATGGCTTCGGTCGTACCCACAGGAGAGGTAGACTCAATCACAAACAGGTCTCCGGGCTTTAGAACGGGGATAACCGAGCGCGTAGCAGCCTCGACATATGACACATCGGGCTCATGGTCGCCCTTGAAGGGAGTGGGAACGACAATGAAATAGGCATCGGCCACTTCCGGCATAGATGCCGCGCGCAGACGGCCCGAGCTAACGGCTTCGCGCAGAAGCACATCGAGCCCCGGTTCTACTATATGGAGCTGGGCTTTATTTACTTTTTCGACGACCTTGGGGTTGACATCTACGCCCACGACTTCAACGCCGCTGTTAGCGGCGATAATTGCTGTCGGAAGGCCAATGTAGCCAAGACCTATAAAGCATGCTTTCATGTATATTGCAATAATGTAATCAATAATGTAATAAGGAGTCAGCGGACTCCGATTTCTAAATAATATACAAATGTAGTCAATTTATCCCAACTGGCAAACTATTTGCATAGATGTTAGTCGCAATTCGGCTAAGAGAAGGAAGATAATTGATTTCAGTTTATTGATTATCAACAATATACGACATAGCAGCAAACATAAACGCATTGCTCCACCGCATGTAGCTGATTTTAGACGATATGCCTTGCTTCTTCTGATAATAAAAAAATCCGTCAGGCGACTGCATGTTGTCGATAGTCCACGTCATAACCCTCTCAAGCAAAGGACGGTTAGACTCGATTTCGTCAAGTTCGGACAAGGACACTGCCAACTGGCCGGGGCAATGGATGTCAATGGGATACTGCCGATTGTGATAATACTTGGGGCTGCCGTCTGCCATGAAGAAATTGTCGAGATAGAAACGCAAACCGCGACTGAGAGCATCTTCATATCCTTTTTCGCCGCTGTAGCGCATATACTGACTGACAGCCATCAGATTATAGCCCGTATGGAACGAGTCAATCCACGATGTGACAGGTTTTACGCCATAGGTCCACGAGCCGTCGGAGGCCTGCATCGAGCAACATGCATCCATCGACTCGCGAGCGAGGTTGAGCGAGTCGGCATTGCCGTCGTAAGAGTAACACCTCGCCAACAGAGCGCTGCCGAGCAGCGATGCGTTATAGATAGTGTCGTTGCCGGGCATGCGGGAGTAAGACAATATTACCCCCGGGCCGCAGGGAGTCCGCCGCAAGTCTTTTTTGACAAAATCAGCCGCCGACAGCGCGGCGTCGCGATAACGGACATCGCCGGTAAGCTCGAAAGCGTCGAAAAGCGCCATCGCGCAGAAATATGTAGCCACAACCGTCGGTTCGCCGGCAGGAAACAGAAACTCGCGTCGGCACTGCCACGGGAAATTATAGCCCCAGGCCGAGCCGGACGCTGAGGGCGAACGCATTTCAAGCAGCAAATCGGCAAGGCGGCGGATTTGAGCCATAAGCCGGTCGGGAGTACCCAAATAGGCGGCAAGACTCTCATCGCGGCCGACAGCGCGATATAAGCGGCAATAGCCGGCAAGAAAAAGGCCTATACCTTTGGCATTATGCCCCTTAGCGACGCCCAGCAAAGGCCGCAGGTTAAAAGGACAGCGCTTGAACAACTGAATCCAGACCAAACGGGCCACTGCAGACCGTCCGACGAGCGGAAGCGCCTTGAACAGCTTAGAGTTCAAGCCGTCGTAAGGATCCCATCCTGCGAAATCCGCCTTCTCGCAATAAGCCTTTAGGGAGCGAAAACTATCAATTATCCTCATTCTGCATACGGATTATTTTGGCCGGAACTCCTGCAACCACAGCATTGGCCGGCACAGGTTTACAAACGACAGCGTTCGCTCCAACAATCACATTATCTCCGACAGTTATTCCGCCGAACACTATAGCTCCATGGCTGACATAGACATTGTTACCGAGGACGGGAGAACCGGGGTATCGTGAATTACGGCTGCCGATAGTCACATGTTGGGCTATCATACAATTATCTCCGATAACCGAATCTTTATGAATCACTACGCCGATGCCGCCATAGCCGAGTTTAGTTCCCTTTCCGATCTTAGCCTGTGGAGGGACTTTACTGTTATACATAAGAAAAATCAGCAATGTAATCAGCTTAGGGAGCAAGGGAATATGATGCAGATAACACCAATGTGAAATGCGATAGAATAATATTGCGTTTAACATAGGATGGGAACGTATCGGTTATTGATAATCCTTTATATCAAAATCTCTGACAAGACGTTTTTGTTTGCCGCGGGCAGTTCGTTCGATATGGTCGACTACCTTAATTTCACAATCGAATGAATCTCCGAAAGAAGTGTGCATATCCTCGAGCAGCATACGGTGATCGTCTTCGTTGAAATCATCGGTCACAACTACTCGTATACACATCTTGCCGGGGGCAGACTGATAATACTGTCGGTTAATGACATGGCGCGTTGACTCTCTGCGATTAAGGAAGAGGCAGGGCACAACAGAGCCGTGGCGGTTGACGATGAAGTCGGAACTGCGGCCGATTATCGATATGACATTGCCGTCAGCATCAAGTTCGGCATAATCCAAAGTACCATATCGGATAAAGGGCATGATACGGTTGGTGATGCTCGTCGCGACAATTTCGCAAACCCGATGGTCACTGTTGACACGCTCGCCGGTATCGATAAATTCAACATGGCCATAGCCGGTAAAGAATTTATAGTTGCCCAAATCTTCGGCGTAAGCGCAACAGACATGCTCGTTATGGCCATACAGGTCTATAATCTTGACGCCGGGGAAAACTTCCATAATCAGTTGCTTGTCGTCGCGCGAAAAAATTTCGCTGCTTGCAAGTATGCCTTTGAGATTCTTTAACGGGCTGACGCCATAGCGCTGTCTGATGAGCCGGGCAAAAATGCAAAGAGCCGAAGGATAGACATGCAGGCAGTCAATCTTCAGGCGTTCCATCTCACGGATATAATCGTCGAGTGTATCGGCATTGAGCTTATAAGGAGAGAACAACCAATGGCGGCATCCGCCGTCCTGAACAAAACGGTCGTTTGTTGTATGGTCGCGAAGCACCCCAATCCTCAGATTTTTACCAAACTTCGAAAACATGTAATCGGGCAAGGCATTCATCTTCAGAATAGAGAAGGGAGAGTAATAGACATTTAAAGGAATGCCTGTGCTTCCGGCCGTCCGTTTACGAAACACAAGAAACGACGGCACACGGCGCGACACCATCGAACGCGAACAATTGATAATATCCGGCTTGCGGATTATCGGTAATGCCGAAAGGTCAACGCCGTCAGCAATCAGCTCTCGATAAGACGAATAGAAAGGACAGCAATCGACCGCATGTCGCACTGCATCCTCTATCATCTCAGGCGAACTTTCGCCGATCTGTTTCCGCAGAGCACGCTTTGGAACAATGGTGTGCAGAGCGATATTGCGTATAAATTCTTTCAGTTTAAAACTTAATTCCATATCTTAAGATTTGGCCGTCTGTCGACCCGAAATATACCTGCTGACAAAATCATCATCGAGCAGGGCATCGACATCATAATGAGATGCGGCAACCTTACAATTGACCGAAAATGCAGGCAATTGCATCCGATCATCATATATATCACTTAATTTATTGGCAAAATCGGGCATATCGCCGGCTTTGCACAGAAAACCGACATCGCTTGTGATTATCTCGGCATTGTGCTGCCAGTCGGATGCCAATATAGGCAATCCGGCAGAAAAAGCATCAACCACCACTCCGGGAAAGCCTTCTCCCTGCCAAAACGTGGGAAACAAGGCCAAATGGTAGTCGGTCAGGGCCTTTTGAGCCGAACCGTCAAAGAAATTCAGCAAGCCACGGTAATTAACATTATCCATGCGTCCTATCCGCGCCATGAAAGCATCTTCATAACCTTCTCGGACAGGCCCGTAGAAATCAACACTGATATTTTTGCCTTTAAGAGTTTCGCTTTCAAGCGCATCAAGAATCACGTCCACTCCCTTCAGAGGGTCAATTCTCGAAAAGAATACACAACGGAGCTGACCGTCAATGCCATCAAAACGACAAGTGCCGGCCGAGAGCGACATATCCTTGAAGTTCGGAAGATACACGGCTTGTTTGACTCCTTCGGCCAACATCTTATCGCGCATCGATTTGGTCTCTACAAATATAGATTCAAAGATTTTGAAATCATCGACCGAGTATAACCCGGCCGACAATTCATCGGCAAGAACCCCGCCAATGACCCACAACAACTGACGGCGGCGCGGATAAATGCGAGCAATGAGAGATGACATCCTACGGATGTTTCCAAACGAAGTCGAAAAAACTACGGGAGCTGAGGGATTTGCAACAATACTGTAAGGCAAACGCCATAGTTTTAGCGGATTGCAATGAGAACCATAAGTATCCACAACGTCTACATCAAGACCTGATTTCTTAAGACGACTGATTATCAATTTGTTTTTCGATAATTCGCCGCCGAATTCATCAGCTTTGCCAACTCCACCAATAAAAATCAAATCAGCCATAGACCGGGATTTACTTCTTTATGATTTTTTAATAAACGGAAATTAATGTCGGTTTATTATACATTTCTTCAAACAAATCATGGCATCGCGACTGGGTCGAAACGTAGTCCAGAACTTATGTTTCTAAATTTATCCATAAAAGGACTTCAATTGCGATTTTTTTGTAACTTTGTCAGTAAACCGAAATTACCGAACAATATGATACCTAAAGTAATTCATTTCTGCTGGCTAAGTAATGATGAATATCCTAAAAAGATTGCGAAGTGTCTGAAATCATGGGATAAACATCTAAAAGATTATGAAATAAGACTTTGGGATTTCAACAGATTCCCACGCGGAAAGTCGAAATGGGTCGACCAGGCTTTCGACAACAAAAAATATGCTTTCGCGGCCGACTTCATCAGAGCTTACGCCCTCTACCACGAGGGAGGTATATATCTTGATTCGGATGTCGAGGTCCTCAATAATTTTGATGAATTTCTCCATCTGCCGTATATCCTCGGTCAGGAAAGCGATTCGGGCAAGATAGAAGCAGCGGTCATGGGGTCAGAGCCCGGCAATGAAATATTCGGCGAACTGCTCAAACACTATGAAGACCGTGAGTTCATCAACTCAAAGGGAGAAACAGACGAATTGCCATTGCCGACGATACTCAGCGATATAGTCTCACGATACGGCGAACGTCGCATCATCGGTTCGACCGCAGAATTTGACAACAATGACGGACGTCTGAATGTCTTCAAATCTGAATTTTTCAGCCCGATACATATAGTAAATCTAAAACTCGAAACCACAGCGAACACAGTGGCCATACACCATTTTGCAGGAACATGGACGTCGCCCCAAAACCGATTTAAGAAAAAAATGCAAAAAATAGTCGGACCTAATATAACCACAGGCATTCAGAAACTGAAAGCGCTGGTTGTCGGCCGGCCAACCGATTCGAAATAATCAGCAGATGCCGAGACTCAGCTAATCAAGAAGTTAAGCCACGCGCATGATTTTGTCGCCTGCAGACGCACCAAGAGCGCTGACAGACCGACTGTAAGGGCCAGAACTATACAATAAAGAACGGGAGCTGTCAAAAACTCTCCTTCCGCTCCGAAATACAAGGATAAGAAAAAGATGACATACATGTGGAGATAATATATCCACATGCTCATCGAACGCCACCATGTGCGCGGCGAAGATTCCGAAGAGTTGATGCGCACGGCGACAGCAAAAAGCGCTACGCCTCCGCACAGCTCCCAATAAGGAAGGTGCAGAACGAAGAGCAACACGCTCACGGCAACGAGACCCAACGATAGCCACAACGACGGCACGAAGCGCATACGATAGAGAATAATGCCGGCCATGATATATGTGCCGCCTCCCAATGTGCGCTGCGTCAGCAGATTGAACAGCTTCAACAAGGATATATCCTGCAAGCATTCCCAAGACTGCAGGCTGTTGACGGCAAGGACTATGGCGAACAGCGCAAACAAAATACGCTCGATGTGCTTAATCTTATATAAGACGGCATATATAGTAAGCACAATCGCCATAGAATATAAGAACCAAAGTGGATAGGCATATTCAGACTCTCCCGAGAGAAGTACGCGCCCGAAATAAACGACGACATCATGCGCGACAGAATCGCCGTTGCGGGCATCCAAATAGACCGTTATCGGCAGATAAATCAGCAGCCAGCAACCAAAAATTCTGAAAATCGTAAAGGCTCTTTCCCAAAGAGTCTTGCGACGCTGAACATCGTCGGGCTGTCGCTCAAGTTTTCTCGCAAGGAGGAAGCCGGAACTAATAAAGAAGAACGGCACAGCAAGTCTGATGAGCCATTCGACAGCCGGCGGCCAATGGGTCAGTACGCACTCGGCAGAATTAACATGAATGGCTACGACACATAAAGCCATCATGAACTTTATATAATCAACACCGGCAAAAACAGGCCGATTTAAAATTGAAAATGAATTATTCATAACGAAGTTTGACAGAGCCTACTTTATCAACATCAGCACGTTGAGCGAGGATGGTAACACCGTAGGCCAAGGAGACAATCAAAAGTCCGTCAACTGCAGTAAGGCCACCATATGCACCCATGCCGAACCAAAAGGCCATTACAAGCACCGAAAGGTAATATCTCGCATAGGCGAATTTGCGAACCATAATGAACGTATAGATGTAGAATACAAAATAGGCTATAAGTCCTAGCCAACCTGTTGTCACATAAACCTGAAGAACTTCTGTCTCAATGAGATTAGTAGCTACTTCCTCGCGCTTTTCAGCATCGATATAGTATTCATTATCAATAATATATTTCGGATTGGTAGTAAGCGTGGGATGAAGGAAACCGAGGCCTGTCCACTGGCGTCCGAGGCTGCTCACAAGTTCAATTTTAGGAAGGGCCTGAGCCATACGCCCGCTGCCGAATTCGGCAAGGTCGACGTCGTCCTCAATCTCAGAAAGGGCCAAAATCTGGTCAATCGATGATTTGACGCGGAGGAAGGATTCGCTTTGGAAGTCCTTGACCTTTTCGGGCAAAAAGCCGTCGATATAGTAAACGGCGGCAAAGAAGGCAACCATGCCAAGAGCATAACGCCAAATATGCTTCACTTGAGCATGTGCAACTATAGCTCCGACCAAGAAGCCCGAGATGACTGTGAAAGTCTGACATGCGGCGCATGCTCCGAAGAAGAGCAGCCAATGCCAAAGTCTGAGCCGATAGTATTTAGCCAATGGATATATGGCCAAAGCCAAGAGTATCAGAGCCTGAGGATATTTTCGCACGAAATGGGGGAAGCCATAAATCAGCGGAGAGAAAAAGTAAGACTCGGGAATCATGCCGCCAACCGGCGTACGCGGCAAGAATATGAAACCGCACACGATAAAGCCGTCGATGATATAGAAGAGGCAAATTATGACCATGTAGGGCATCAGGCTTCTGAAGAATTCGCGAATATCGAAGTCCTCTGAGGCGAAAACGACTATGGGGATGATGAAACAGCCGAAAGCGAAGGTGTAGCGCATGAGGCGGAACTGAATCGACAGCGTTTCCTCGCTGAATGTGGCGATGAAGAATATGCTGAGACAGTAGAGCATCCAGGCGATTGTCGTCTTTTTGACAATGCCCCGCTTGCGGTAGAAGAGAATCATGAAGAAGGCGAGGACCAAAGCGATGTCGAATGTCTTGACGGGGAATGAGCCTTCGGCCGTGAAACCGCATCCGGCAAGGAAAATCGTCAGCATGATCAGGAAATCGTAGCGATTTGACCTGAAACGGTTGATGAGAATCAGGGGTGCGAGCAAGTAGCCGAGCGGAAAGACCAAACCCATCATCGACATGGACAAGAGGAACATCAATGGCCACTTATAGTCGGACCAGTTTAACTGCAGGACCTGTCGCTGAGGTTTTTCGGTCGGGATTGATATGTCTGTGACAGTCGTCATTGGTCAGCGGAATTATTGTTTTTGACAAAGCGCGCACGCAAATCGAGATAGGGCTGAGGGCGCACTATCTCGCACACGGCGATGAAAATGGCTGCAAAAATCAGAGCCACGACAGGGAGGGCGACGAAACGGTTCAAGTCAGGAGCCCAGAAGGCCGTAGTCAACAGGGACAGGACGAGAACGGCCGCGGGGAGCAGCACCGGACGGCCGGCCTCGCAGATGAAAGTGCCGAAGTCGATTTCTTCGACCCTGATGTAATAGACGATATAGGCCAAGAGCACTGCGACTGAGGGGATTACGGTTGTGAAGGCTATCATCTCGATGCTGTAGTCATAGAAACATGCGAGCAGGCAGATCTGAGCGATAACCTCGACAAAGGTGAGGTTGCGGATGAGTTTGGTCATGGCGTGGGCCTTGAATATGGTCTGATAGAACATCTTGAGAGCTGTGGCGAGGCCGAAGATGAGCAGGATGTTGAATATGGGTATAGACGCATCCCATTTAGCGCCGTAAAGCGCTCGGAATGTGTAGGATGAAACAACAAAGAGGAAGGCTGTCACGCCGGTGTTGACGAATACAATCATAGAGTGCATCTGAGCCGTGAGGCGACGGCGTTCGGCTTTGTCGTTGGTCGATGAAAGCACGGCGAAGAAGGGCCAGTTGAGTATGGCCTCAATCAGCGAATATGGCACTTCCTGAAGTTTCTGACCCTGGTTGTAAGCGCCGGCAGCCGAGGCCTGCCAGTATTTACCGAGGACAGACGTGTTAATGTTGCGGGCAAACTGGTAGCATATGTAGGCCAGCATCAGGTGTATGCCGTAGCCGAACATTTCCTTGAACGAGTCGCGGTAGAAAGCAAGTCGCGGAATCCATCGCGAGACTAAAATATAGTAGACAAACAGGAAGAACGACAGGAACACCTGCATGGAGACGAGACCCCAGTAGCTATAGCCTGAAAGGACGAGGATGACGGCGAGAATTAAGGAAGATGCGGTAGCGGAAAGTCGCACGATGGCCAATTTTTTAAAATCCAGCTCCTTGCGCATCTTCGTCTCCTGAATCAGGCACATAGACTGGAAAAAGAAGCATATGCCGATGGCAATCATGATGCCTTTCAGCTCTTCATAGCCGAAATAATCGGCAATGAGCGACGATGAGGCGATGAAGGCGATGCAGAACACAACGCCCGTCGACACATTGAAGAAGAAGACGGTCGAATAGTCGCGGTCGGATGGATTCTCCTTGTTGATGAGGCCGTCGCTCATGCCGCAACCCGATATGTTGTAGGCCAGCGCAGTGAATATGGCCACCATGGCGAGCAAGCCGAAATCAGAGGGGCTGAGGAGATTGGCGAGCAAAATGTTGCCGCCAAAGGTCATGACCGAATTGCATATCCGGTCAATGGCTGTCCACTTATATACACCCTTTCCGCTCATGGCTCGACCGGGAATTCAATATCAAGCTTTTTTCTCTCCGTAGCCGTAACCGTAGCCGCGCTTTGTCTTTGTGCCGTTGACGACGATGCAAAGTTTTTTAAGGCGATGCTGTTCGTAGATTTCGTCGATAAAGCGGATGTCGGAGCGCGAGGTGTAGTCGGCGCGGACGACATAGATAGTGGCGTCGGACAGACGGTCGAGCGAGAATGTGTCGCTGACCATGCCGACAGGGGCTGAGTCGATGAAAATGTAGTCGTAGCGTTTGCGAAGCTCTTCCATGAGGGCGTCGAGACGCTTTGAGCTGAGCAATTCGGCGGGGTTGGGCGGCACAGGACCTGAGACGATGATGTCGAGGGCCGGCGCTGCGGGGTCGTTGACAATCAGCTTGTCGATGTCGATGTCAGATGTCAGATACTGAGTGAGGCCAAAGCGCGGAGTGATGTTTAGATACTCGGCCAGACGCGGTTTGCGGACGTCCATGCCGATGAGCAGAACGCGCTTGTCGAGCAGGGCCATGTCGGCTGCAAGGTTGATTGACACAAACGATTTGCCTTCGCCTGACTGGGTTGAGGTCAGCATGACGACTTTGCTGCTGCCGTCGCCGCCAAGCACAAAGGGCAAATGGGAGCGGAGGAGGTTGAACAGCTCGGTCGTCGACGAATGGTCGCCCTTGACGGCCACAAGCGAGCGGTTGGAACGGTCGAGACAAATTTCGCCGAGAACGGGCACGTCGGTCATCGACTCGACTTCGGCCTTGGTGTCGAACTTGGTGCGCAAGAGTTTGCGCATATAAAGGATTACGGGAGGTATGCACAGACCGATCAGCAGAGCGATGAGCAGTATCAGCTTTTTGCCCATGTTGACAGGTTTGTTGAGCGCATATGCTTCGTCGACGATTATGCCTTTGGGGGTGGAGTTGGCAAGCATCATCGCTGTCTCTTCACGGCGCTGTAGGAGGAAGAGATAGAGCTGTTGCTTGACTTCCTGCTGACGTTTCATGTTGAGGAATTCGCGCTCCTGCGAAGGAACATTGCCCAAACGGCCCATGGTGGCGTTCATCTGCGAGCGAATCTCTTTGTTGACGACCATAAGGTTGTCATAGGCTTTCACAACCGATGCGGCGATATTCTCACGCATGGCGTCGATTTTTTCGTCAAGGAGTTTGAGCGCACGGTTGTTGCCTTTGGCGTTAGATGCAATCGACATGCGTTCGAGCACCAACTGGTTGTATGCGCCAATGACGCTCTGCAGGCCTTCGACTTTGACAGTCATAGGGATAAGGCTGTAGGCGTTGGCGGGATTATCGATAAATTCGCCGGTCATCTTAACGATTTCGGCCTGAGTCTCGTTCTCGACGAGAGCAGTTTCGAAGCGGGCGCGCTTGGTGCTCTGATATGTAGCCTCGGCGCCGACGTCGATGATGCCTTTGCGCTCTTTGTAGCTCTGGATGTCGCCTTCGGCCTCGCTGAGGTCGCCGCTGATGATGGCGAGACGCTCGTCGATGAATTTGGCTGTCTTTTCGCCCTGGAGGTTTTTCTCGGCTATGCCGCGCTCGTTATATTTTTTGATTATTTCATTGAGCACGTCCTTGCCGAAGTCGATGTTGGCGGTCTTCATGCCGAGGCGAATGGCGTTGCTTCGCTTGCTGGCGATGCTTGCCGCAACGTCTTTGGCAAGATCCTCGGCCGCAGCGTCATATCCGCTGATGCCGATGGTGGTCTTTAATGCTTTGCCGGGAATGTAGGTCGATGTCGTGTCGACGACAAAGCGACCGTAGGGTGTGTTGAGTGTGACGGGGAGTTTTTCGTCTTCAACTTCTGCCACAACTTCTTTTTTAGCCTTAGCCTTAATAGTGGCGAGGCCTTTATCGTTGACTTTGATTTTAAAACTTATACCTGTGCGCAGTGTATCGGTCACACCGGGCGCAGCGATAACGTCGATAGGATATTCGGGATATGATAAAACCGTGTTCAGGAAACCGCGGCGCACATTGTGTTTCTTGTAAATGCCCAGATCACGCACAACATCACGGAAGACTGAATGCGACGAAATAACAAAAATTTCGTCGTCGACCTTGCCTTTCGAACCGAAAAGGTCGCCGATAGCGCCGAGAGAAGCCATGCCGCCCTTATCGTCCTGAGAAATAAGCACATTGGCATTAATAGAATAGAGCGGTTTGTTGATTTTGGCAACTAAAAAACCGATGCAGCCGCAAACGACGACAGAAATGGCAAACCAATACCACTTAGAAATGTATTCGCGCACAATAGCGCTTATGTCGATGAAATCAGACTTTTTTTGTTTCGCCATGTCGATCGGTTATTTAACGGTTAAGGCAATTACAAGCGACGCGATTACGGATGCAGCGCTAACTACGGTCGAAATCACTGTCAGCTTGAACGAATTGTTCTGGTTGTATTTTGAATTTGCCTGACGCACTTTGTTAGGCTCTACATAAATGTAGTCGTTCTGACGCAAAAAGAAGTAGGGCGAGGCAAGAGTCTCAGATGAGTTCAGGTCGAGGTGGACAAATTTGCGTTCGCCGTTCTCTTCGCGGACAAGCAACACATTAGAACGCTCGCCGTATTCGGTCAGGTCGCCTGCATCGGCAAGAGCGTCAAGGATGCTGTAGCGGCTTCTTGTGACTTCGATAGATCTCGGCTGCTTGACTTCACCGCCTACAACAACGCGGAAGTTAATCAGCAGGACTGTGACCATGGGGTCGTCGACATCTTCGGATATACGCTTTGTCAGTTCTTCCTGCAAGGCCTCGACTGTCATGCCGGCAACATGAAGTTTGCCTAAAATCGGGAAGTTGATATCGCCGTCGGCATTAACTATATATGTCTGCTGCTGAGGAGTGGTTGTCTTATAAAGACTGGTTGACTTGGCCGGATTGGAAAGAGGCAGGTTGTAGATGGCTGATGCCTCCGGTTTCAGCGAGTTAACGGTTATCATCAGCTCGTCGTCGGGCTTGATTTCCGGCGAATAGTTTTCAGATTTGAACGAGCCTTCGCTAACTTGTGAAATATCAGTAAAGTACGGCAGAACCGTCTTTGAGGTTGTGCATGATGCCATCATTACAGACACGGCAGCCGCTATGAGAATGTGTTGCAGTTTCATTATGATTGGTTTTTACATAATTCATTTTAATTAACGCTATAAAGGCGATATTATTATAGCATGAGGAATAAAATTCCAAAAGCCGGGGACGTGTTATCATCAAGGTCAATTTGGCGCGGGCCGATTGCGAAAAATTGAGTATATTTGCATCAAAGAATTGCCTTCGGCAGCGCGTACCGGCCTTCGGCCGACATACGCTATTCTTTTTCTGCGAATATTTGTTATATTTGCATTTAATTTAACAAATAGATTTTTAACTCTGATGTCGGTAAACTTCGAATTGTCGCCTCTGATAATCACACTGCTGTCGGTTTTTGCCGTCAGTGTATTTGTAATCGCTATTATCTATTGCCCATATATCAGGCGAGTAGCACGAAGGAAACGCGAGTGTGAACTCACTGTCGACGATCCGAAAAGCGATGATAACGATTGGCCGGACGCGTCGATAATCGTCTATTCGCAGACCGAAACCGAACGTCTCGAAAACTTTCTTCAGGTAGTTCTGGGACAGAATTACGCCGGCAATTTTGAAGTCGTCGTTGTCAACGAAGGCGACTCGGAAGATATACGCAACAGCATCAATGCCTTACAATTGTGCCACCGCAATCTGTATCTGACATTCACACCCGACGGCGCACGCAACCTCAGCCGCAAAAAACTGGCTCTGACACTCGGCATAAAAGCAGCAAGACATGAAGTTGTGGTCCTGACAACTGTCGACGCCATAATCAGTTCCGATCAGTGGCTGACTAAAATCATGCGTCATTTCCGCAATCCGCAGACAGGCATAGTGTTAGGCTACACGGCCATAGGCAATGACAGCAGCTCCCACGGATTGAACCGTGCGCAGTCATTCTATTACACTGCCGACAGCGTCGAATGGCTTTCGTCGGCAATAGGACGCAGGCCATTCCGAGGCACAGAACTGAATCTGGCCTACAGACGAGAACTGTTTTTCGCAAACAAAGGCTTCTCGCGCTCGCTCAACCTACATTTCGGCGATGACGATATTTTCATCAGCGAAATCGCCACACGCGACAACACAAACGTCGAGCTTTCGCCGGAATCCATAGTGCGCTACCAAAGCTATAACAACTCGAAAGCCGTACACGACTCGGCCATAAGGCATCTGTTTACTGAACGTTTCATCAAGCACAAACCGATTGAGCGACTTGCCGTCGGCGAAACCGCAATGTGGACAGCGCTGCTGTCGGGAGCGGCGGCAATAGTCTTCGACTACACAAATATTGTGACTATCGCGTCGGTTGCAACCCTGATCATAGCCTCGCTGACCGACATCGCCTTCAGCTGGCGAAAATCAAGCTCAGCGCTCGAAATGCGTCGCCTGACTCTGACCGCGCCTTGGTTCGCGCTCATCAGACCATTCCATACGCTTTCGCTCAAAGCATATGCCGGCATTTCAAAGCAAAAGAAATATACTTGGGATTAACGTCGCGTAAGTCGTCTCAGCGACATAGGCACAAGCCACGGAAGGATTGCAAGTGCGGGAAGCCACCACGCTACATAATTTTTCAGCACAATAGCCAAAACCGTGACTGCGACGGCAAATGCTATATTCCATAACTGTACGCCCGGAGTCTTCAGACCGTAACGACGCCGACAGACCATTGCAGTAAGCGCCGCATAAAACGCATACCATAGAATATAGGCCACGCCGAGGCCGGTATAGGACCAGTAATGGTAACATGTTATATTTAAAGCCAAACCTACGATGACACTCATCGACTCAGTGAATATGTAGGCTTTCGAATCGCCAGCGGCGAGAATGCGATAAGCAAAACAAAGTGACACACCACGGAAAACCGCTCCTATTATGGCCAAACTGACCATAGGAAGAACCGCCGCAAATTTAGACGAATACAGGAGTGTGACTATAAAATCGGACGCACATATAAACAATACGGCCACCGGCGCTATGATTGTGACGATGACCGACAATTCGTGAGAGACCACTGTGCGGCAAAGCCGAGGAGCGTTGATAAAACGCACAAGCCGCGGATAATACTCAAGTGCGATAGCCGAGAATATAACACCTATATAGCTGTTGACCAGCGTATAGCCCGACTGATAGATGCCGAGTGCCGACTCTCCGCCGACTGTGTTGATATAAGCAGTCAGGACATATTGCATCAAAACTGTCAGAAGCAGCGAAAACGACATCGACAGCCCGAGAGTGAGAAACCCTCGTCCATTTGCCCACAGAGTTTTCCGGTCAAGTCGCACACCGGTGCTTCGCGGCCGCTGCCGCCATATATACGCGCTTACATAGCCGGCCAAGGCATACAGGTCGATTACTGCGACAATGGCATCAAGGCGGAAGAAATAGAACAGAGGCACAGCCACCAACGTTCCGCTGACTGCCGCCGCTATGTTGGCCCGCGCCAGTGAGCGCAACTGCCCCAAACCCTGCATTATGGCAAATTCGCCCGCCGAACATGCGCTGAAAAGCACAAAAGGTGCAAGAGCTGCAAAATGACCGGTATATGCGAGCGAACCACCAAACGATGAAATGCTCAGAAGCGGCGAGACCGCAATCATCAGCAACGCACCGACGACGCCGAGTATCAGCGACCAACGGCGTATGACGGCATTTTTCAGTTCACGCTCCCCTTCGGTCACGGCCGAAGACACATCTCTGACAGCACTGTCGCGAATGTTGAGTTGAGTGGCGGTTGAAATAAGATTTGAGCCGTTTGAAAAAATAGCATTCAGACCCACACCGGCACGGTCGAGCCAAATTGCTACGAGTTTTGTGCGGACAACCGAACAAAATATGCCTGCAGCCTGGGCTGTGCCAAGCATATAGACGGCGTTGAGCACACGTCGGGTCAATGATATGCCATGACGGGCTGCCATTATGGTTTGACCCAGTCTTCGGGATTTAATTTTTTACGCTCGCGACGCACCTCAAAATGAAGCACTGTTCGTCCGTCATCTTCCTTATCAGAGTAAACCGTGCCAAGCACTTGACCGGCTTTGACCTTTTCGCCTTTTTTGACCGCGAGAGTCTCGATGCCGGCATATACTGTAAGATAACTGCCGTGACGCAGCATGACAACATTATGATAACCGCTGACGCGGAACACTGACGAAACTTCGCCGTCGAAGACCGCACGGGCTGTCGACGAGGGCTGTGCCTCGATGTCTATGCCGCTGTTGTTTATTTTAACATTTGAAATATCGGGATGGCTGTTGACCCCGAAATGGCTGACTATAGCGTAGCGCCCGACCACGGGGAAAGGCATCTTGCCTTTGTTTGACTCAAACGAACCGCTGAGTTTGTTGATTTCCGAAGCCGCGACATTATTCAGAGACTGAGGCTGACGGGCGACTGTCGTCTTTTTATCATCTTTAGCGTCTTTATTGCCCTTATTCTCAGCCGCCACGTCGGTGTTGGCCTTGGCTTCGCCCTTGCCGGCGGCTTCTTCCTTCTTGCGTTTTGCTTCGGCAAGCAGCCTTGCTTCCTCAGCCTTTCTCGCCTCCTCGGCCTTACGGGCTTCTTCGGCTATAATACGGTCGAGTTCGGCATCGAGAGCCCTGATCTGACGCTGTTTCTCATCAAGAGTCTTTTTAAGTGACGAACCCTGCTTTTTCAAATTCGCCACTACTGTCTCGGTTTCGTTTTTGGTAACGGCGAGCCGGGCGACTTCGGCATTAAGGCTGCCGAGCTTCGCAGCCTGCACTGTCCTCGCCTCTTCGGCCTTCGCACGGCGTTGAGCTATCGCAGAGGAAAGTTCCGAGATTTCGGCAGTCTTTTTTTTGCGCCAGTTGTCAAATTCGCGGATATAGCGCAGACGCCTGTATGCCTCGGTAAAACTCTGCGACGAAAGCACAAGCGAAAGAGTGCTCATCTGTTGACGGCGCTTACGGCTAATCCGCAGATTTTCAGCATAGACATTGCGTAGAGTCGAAATATTTTTCTCCATAGTCGCAATCGAATCATCGAGAATCGAAATTTGGTTGTCGAGTTTGACTATCTCCGATTTAAAATTCGCGATAAGGGCATTCTGACGCTTAGCCTCGGCAGTCAGCGACGCAAGGCGGTTGAGCTGACGACGCGTCTCTGCCGTATTCTGAGTGATTTTCTTGCGTGTGCGCTCTACTTCACCTGCAGCTGCACGGCGCTCTTTCTTGACAGTCTTGGCCGAACGCTGCGGACGCGCGGCATAGACGTCGCAGGCGCAAGACAGTGTCAGACAGGTCAATATCAGGATAATGATGCGGCGCATATTGTCAAAATTATTGCAATGCTTTTATAAGTTGTTGCAGGCCTATCCGCCGATATCCCTTGGGAATGTTGACTTTAGGGCTGATGCCCTTATTCCATGAGGCAGTCTCAAGCGACCAGTCAATCGTAGCATCGATTTTATTCTTTCCGGCTGTAGCAGTCAGCATCGCACGCGGACTTATCGGCCCGACATCAGTCATAAGGGGTGCGGCATATCCGCATACGGCCTCTCCTTTTGCTCCGAGAGAAACAAGCACACACATCAGCTCGACAGGATCGGTGTCGGCAAGTTCATATCGCCAGTCAATCGACGATTTGCGCGGCTTCAACAAAATCCGTCCATCGACATTTTCGATGTTAAAATTTCCAAGCATAGCCTTGCCGCTCTTTGTAGCACCGGGATAGCATATGCGGCCGAGCAGCAAATCCTGGATGTCGGTCAGTGTCATGCCCGACAAAGACTGCAATCGCGACAGCGGTTCGGCAATCATTGTGCGGTTGAGTTTTTCGTATACATAAGCGCTGTCGCTATCGATATACAGCCCGGCGACTTCAAAGCCCAACATCCTCATGGAAATCTGAATCTGGCGGCCGCGAATCATCGTTGCCTTGCCCGAAACATTCATATTCTTGGGCGAACGCAATTTGCATTTAAACGACATGCTGACATCCTGCCACGACTTATAGCTCTTGACCAAAGCCACGACAGCTTCTTCAACAGCTTTTTTCCCGCGATGCGACGGAGTTGCGGTCTCATTGGCGACGCTTCCTTCATAAGGCTCGGTCGCCGTGTTCCGATTCGATTTACAAGCGGGAACTATTAATAGCAAAATTGATACTGCAAGAAATATGATTGACTGTCTACGGTACATCGTCTGTGATTTTTCTTTGCTCTATTTTTTTCTTTATTGCGGCTTCGTCGTCAGGATTCATGCTAAGCGCCTTCTGCCAGAAAGACACTGCTTTCTGAACATCGCCACATCTATAATATATATCGCCTGCATGATCATATATTTCTGCCGATGCCGATTGTTTCGGGTCTGTTTCATCAAGCTCTTCCGCCGGTGTTTCATCATCTCCGGCCGACGGCTCGTGTTTGTCAATTATGGTTTCTATTGAATCTGACGCAGCGTCGAAACCGACAATCTCAAGCGCGAGATCAATCTGCTCCTTTGCTTTGGCAAATTCGCCTTTCTTAAACAGAACCCAGGCGTAAGTGTCGATATATGTAATGTTGTCAGGCTCATGTCTGACAACACGTTCGGCATAAGTCTCAGCCTTGTCGAGAAGTGTATCAGTTTCAGAATAGTAGTAGGCCACGTTGTTCATAGCCATGTAATTCAGCGGATTATACTTCAAAGCCTTGTCATATGCCTCGAAAGCGCGGTCACGCATTTCAAGGCGATAATAATAGTCGCCGAGCATAGACTGCAGTTCGGATTTATCCTCAGGATCAGCAATCAAGGAGTCGGGATATTGTCTCAGGATGTCAATTGCCTCCTCAACGTCGCCGGCAAGTGAATGAAGGACTGCACGAGGCCGCACAACATCTAAATCGTTGGCAAAAAATTTCGATGCTCTGTCGAGGGCTTCGGCAGCGGCGCTATAATTCTTTTGGTCAGAATAGAGTTGCGCGAGCAAAAGCCAGTTAGTGCGGTCAGTGCCTTCGAGCGACACAACATATTCCATTTGATCTGCTGCCTTATCCTTACGGTCTGTCTGAAGGAGATAACTTGCATAGATACGGTGGATTTCAGGCTCGCCGGGATTAACGTCGAGAAGAGTTTCAAACAGATTGTCAATGCGTTGATGCTGTGTACTGTCGGTATACAGCATATTGACATAGTTGACTATCAGCGGTAGCTTTGCTTCGAGTTCGAGATCCTGACTTTTGATCGCACGAAACACCTCACGGTCGAAAGTCACGCTGTCGCCCTGCTGCTGATATAATTGCGCACGCATCAAAATAGCATTGCCGTTAGTCGAGTCTATTTCGCAGGCCCTATTGAAATAGTGCAGCGCCGAATCAGGCTTTGACAGACTGTTATATATCCGGCCTACCGACAATGCGGTATAGACATCGGCCGGCGACGAGGCGTAGAGCGCATTGAGTTCGTCGACGATTGCGACCGTGTCGCGACTGACAGCTAAAGCTCTTATTTTCATCTCACTCAGCTGCGGCGACTTGCCGAGTTTGCTTTCAAGATCATTCACAACTCTGACGGCGGGTTTTATATACGATGTGTCGCCCATAAGCGCGTGCATCAGATAACTCCGTCCAAGCTGCAGGCTGACCTCATTGCGTTGCGGAAACTGTTTGTGAAGCATTTCCGACACATTCAGATTGTCGTCCCAACGCCGGTAGTTGGATGTAAGATTAAGCAGTTGCTGACCCTCGAAATAATCGGCAGGATGACGGCTATACCCGTCGAGCATCATGTCGAAACCGCGTTCGACAGTCGCCGAGTCGTTTGCGTTTGTGAGCAAAAGCCATTCGCCATAGCGTGTAATCAGCTCAGGGTCATCGGGGTCAAGGTCAAAAGCGCGCGAAAGCAGCTCTCCGTAGAGATTGTAGCGTTCGTTCATGAAAGCATCCAGAGCCTGAATATATAGATACGAGGCTTTGCGCTTGTCGGCCTGACTGTCTGACTTGTCGCTTTTCGAAAAGGCACTAAGCGCTCCTGTGATCGCAAAAGCGAACACCATCAAAAAACTTAAACTCAGAAAACCGGCTCGTTTCATCTGACTTAATGATGTAAAGATTTTCAGACACCTGTATGACCGAAACCGCCGTCGCCTCTGACTGTTTCGTCAATTCGCTCGACAGATTCCCATTCGACGCGGGTATACTGCGTGATTACCATCTGGCAGATACGGTCGCCGTTGCTGATTTCAAACGGCTCGGCAGAAAGATTTATGACAATAATGCCGATTTCTCCGCGATAGTCGGCATCTACCGTGCCCGGAGAGTTGGCGAGAGTGATGCCGTGTTTGAGAGCCAGACCGCTGCGCGGACGAATCTGCATTTCATAGCCGGCGGGCAATTGCACTCGCAGACCTGTCGGCACAAGGACACGCTCCATCGGAGCAACGACAAGCGTTTTTTCGAGGCAGGCCCTTACGTCCATGCCGGCCGACATCGGTGTTTCATATTCAGGCAGTTGATTGCCCGATTTATTTATAATTTTGACTTTAATTCTGTCCATGTCTCAGTTTTTCAATAATAACATCTACAAATGTAATGAAGTTCTTTATTATTTGCAAACAAACGCCCGATTCGGCGTCTGAGTCTGACTACGGACATGCCGGTGCTGGCCAGGCCGGCGACTGTGCTTAGCGGAATCGATATGTGATGTAGGCCGTCGATTCTTCGGGCGCATTATCATCGCTTCGCGTGAATGTGCGCGAACGGACTTCTCGTTCACAAGCGGCCCTTACGGCCGGATTTGTCGCAGCCGGCGCATCTCCGCCCTGGAAACTAACCGACTTAACTTTGCCGTTGCGGTCTATTTTGACCATCATCTCGACGCTACCAGTAACCGTACTGGGCACAGTATTATACCGCGGCATAGCCCAACCGCCGCCTACACGTCCTGTGCCACGGCCATTTACAGCCGATTCACTGCCAGTGGGCTTGCCTGCATCGCCGGTATTTTTGCCTGCGTTGGTCGTGTTTTCCTTGCCTGAATTTCGGAAGGCGTTCTGAGTCTGGCGTGTAGCCTTGCGACGCGCTTCCTGCTCTTCTTTCTGCTTTTTGAGCTCTTCAGCCGACGGGCCTTGAGGTTTCTCTTTCTTCTTTTTCTCGACCTTGACGGTAGAAGGTTTGCTTTGGACTACGGGTTCGGGAGCTTCGCCCGGCTCGCCCTTGTCGACAGTTTCCATGCCGGTTTCGGGAGCGGCTTCGGCATTATTATCGGCCGGCTCATCGTTTTTTGCCGCCATAGGGTCGGTAAGACGCGGAGTCTTGGGCATCGGCAAGTCAATGAGTTCGGCATACTCGTCGTCGATGACAATCTCACTGTCGTGTTTGGGCGGCCATTTCTTGTCTTTCCCGCTGAGCGAGACCGAGTCGGAAACCATCCACAGCACAACGATTGCTGCGATCAGCACCGTAGTGACAGCTGAATATAGTCGCGGAGTGCCTGACATTTAAAGTATGTTTGAATTTGACTTATATTACATGAACGATATCAGAGTTGCGGATTTTGCAGTTCAGTGTCGCCCGCTTCGGGAGCGTTTTTAAGCGGTCGGGTCGCAAGTACCATTTTCATCGAATTGGCAGCTCCGAGATTGAGTACCTCGACCACCTTGCCATACGGCACTTCGACATCGGCATAAACAGCTATGCCGCTTTCGGGGTCTTGCTGACGGACTATGTTGAGATAGTCGATGAGATTTTCCTGTGCGACAGGCTGCAGCTCGGCATTGTCGTAGCTGACATAATATTCGCCTGCTGCATCAATAAACACACGCGTTGTCGGTTTGGCAGGTGTCTGTTCGGCGCTTTCAGGCAGATTAATGTCCAAGGCCGTCGGAAAGACAAAAGTTGATGTGACCAGAAAAAAGACAAGCAGCAGGAAGATGACGTCAGTCATCGACGCCATCGAGAATGTTGCCATCATGTCTTGTTGTCGTTTGAGTGCCATGACTATGACTTATTGCGCGGGTTCGTTAAGAAGATCCATGAAGTCCATCGTGCGGGCTTCCATAAGGTTCATTACCTTGTTGATGCGGGCGACGAGGTAGTTGTAGGCAAACAGGGCGATGATGCCCACTACCAGACCGGCAACGGTTGTCACGAGAGCTGTGTAAATGCCGCCTGCAAAATCGCCGATTGAGGCCGCATTGCCCGACGAGGCGATGGCGAAAAATGCCTGAACCATGCCGATTACCGTGCCGAGGAAGCCGAGCATAGGCGCACCGGCAGCGGTAGTCGCAAGCCAGGGTAGACCTTTGCTGAGAGCTGCCACTTCGAGATTTCCGGTGTTCTCGATTGCAACAAGCACATCGTTCATCGGTCGGCCGATACGGCTGATGCCTTTGGCGATAAGGCGTGAATAAGGCGAAGAAGTGCCCTTGCAGAGATTGAGAGCCGATTCAATCTCGCCGTCGTGGATATAATCCTTGATGCGCTTCATAAACGAATCGTCGAAGCGCGAAGCGCGATAAGTCACGATTGCACGCTCGATGAATATATAGATGCTGATGACCGCCAGCACTGCCAGCGGAATCATTATCCAGCCACCTTCGACACACAGTTCCCAGATCGACAGCTCGGGAGCTTCTACAGGCGCTGCCGGCATGATGGGAGGAACTGCCGCACCCGTATCTGCAAGCACTGTGCTTGCTGCGGCTTGATAGATGGTGTCGGTTACGACAGTGGGGACTTGCGTTAGAATTGACATGGTCTGATGTATTTACTGTTTTTGTGATGATTTATGACATTGTTTATCTCAGCGCCAGCTTGTAGCGTTTGATTGTTTCCTCGAGTCCGAGGTAGAGCGCGTCGCAGATTAGAGCATGGCCGATTGACACCTCGTTCAGATAAGGCACATTGCGACGGAAGTAGGCCAGATTTTCAAGGTCGAGATCATGACCGGCATTGATACCGAGGCCGAGACGATGGGCCGCATCGCTCGCAGCTGCATAGGGAGCTACGGCCTTTGCGGGATCTGACTTGTATGCGTCGGCATATGGTTTGGTGTAAAGTTCGACACG
>JAGAOW010000123.1 GCA_017889945.1 Muribaculaceae bacterium | reverse complement strand
GCTTTGCTTCGCCCGACCGCGAGCTCGACGGCGCTATTGCCTCGTTTGTCCGTCAGACCGGCGCCGTGGTCATGCACGAAGCGCAGTCAAACATCCATCTGTCGCCGTCTGTTTCCCACATCGACGCGACGCTCTCTGTGATGAACAAGGACGAGCTCGTCCGCCTTGCTCCTCAGCTTGTCATCACTTTCGGCGGCTCGATTGTGTCGCGCATGGTCAAACGCTACTTGCGCGAGGCCGAGGGCGTAGAACATTGGCACATAGGCCGCAATCCCAATTCCATCGATTGCTTTATGAAGCTGACGCACCGCATCGAATGTGAGCCGCGCGACTTTTTCAACCATATGGCGTTGGAGATTGACTACAACGACAACCGTGAGTTCCTCAAGGGCTGGATTGCCAAGGCCGCCGAGGCGCGCCAGCGCGTGACTTCTTTCTACGCCGCATGCCCCTGGAGCGATTTCTATGCTATCGGCCGCATGATTAATTTTACGCCGAGGTCATGGAACATTCAGCTCGGCAACGGCACTTCGGTGCGTTATGCCCAGTTGTTCGAATATTCGGCCCTGAACCGCATCGAGTGTAACCGTGGTGTCAGCGGCATCGACGGCTCGACCTCTACGGCCATCGGCGCTCATATCTATTACGACGATGTCACCATGCTGATTACCGGCGACATGTCGATGGCCTACGATGTCGGTGCGCTTGCTCTGACCGAAATCACTCCGCGCTTCAAAATCGCTGTGCTCAACAACGGCGGAGGCGGCATCTTCCGCTTTATCAGTTCTACATCCTCGCTCGAGGAGTGTGAGCGTTATTTCGCCGCAGATGTCAGGCTGCCATTGGCTCAGCTTGCCGAGGCTTATGGCTTTGCTTATTTCGAGGCTCGCGACAAGGAGAGTTTCGACAGGGCGCTTGTCGGTTTTGCTTCGGAGAAAGAGCGGCCGGCTTTGCTCAACATCATTACCCCGCCACAGGAAAGTGCGGTCGTACTTAAAAAATTTTTCAACTTGCAATGACTATGACTAAACGTGACTGGAAACCCATAAGGGAGTACTCCGATATATTGTTCGAATTTTACAACGGCATAGCCAAAATCACAATCAACCGCCCGGAGGTGTATAACGCCTTCCGTCCGTCGACCAATGCCCAGATGCTTGAGGCTATGGACTATTGCCGCCGCACACCCGAGGTTAAGGTCGTGGTGCTTACCGGCGCAGGCGACAAGGCTTTCTGTTCGGGCGGCGACCAGAACTACAAGAGCCGCGGAGGCTATCGTGACGCCGATGGCACACCGCGCCTCAACGTCCTCGAACTCCACAAGGCCATCCGCAGCATTCCCAAGCCTGTCATCGCGATGGTCAACGGCTACTCGATCGGCGGCGGAAATGTGCTCAACGTTGTCTGCGACCTCTCGATTGCTTCGGAGAATGCGCGTTTTGGCCAGACCGGACCTAAGGTCGGCAGCTTCGACGCGGGCTTTGGCTCGTCATATCTGGCTCGTTGCGTTGGTCAGAAAAAAGCACGCGAGATTTGGTTTCTATGCCGTCAGTACACAGCTCAGGAGGCACTGGAGATGGGCATGATTAATAAGGTTGTGCCTTTCGACCGCCTTGAGGACGAAGTTGTTGAGTGGTGTGAGACGATTATGAAACGCAGCCCCTTCGCTATCCGCATGATTAAACGCGCTCTCAATGCCGAACTCGACGGCCAGAGCGGCCTGATGGAGTTTGCCGGCGACGCCACGCTCATGTATTATCTTATGGACGAGGCTCAGGAAGGCAAAAACGCTTTCCTTGAGAAACGCGACCCCGACTTTGACCGCTTCCCGCAGTTCCCCGGATAATATCATGCTCAGGCTCAGTGGTGCCGCTATAGACTCGATTTCCGTTTCGTCGCCCGCACCTCGCGCGAGACAATGCTGTTCAAGGACACATATTTCATCCGTGTCTTCGACAGCGCTGCTCCCGATGTCTGCGGTCTCGGCGAAGTCGCTTTGTTCCGCGGACTCAGCGCCGACGACACCCCCGATTTCGAAACCGCTCTTGCCCGCGCGTGTCAGTCGCCCGACGGCGTTCTGCCGCCGATGAGCGCCATTCGCTTCGGCTTTGAAACCGCGCTTGCCGATCTTGCCGCGGGCGGTGCTCGTTGTTTTTGGCCGTCTCAGTGGGGCGAAGGCCGATATGGCATTCCGACCAACGGACTCGTCTGGATGGGCGACAAGCCGACCATGCTTGCCCGTATCGAAGAGAAATTGGAGCAGGGCTTCGGTGTGCTGAAGCTGAAAATCGGCGGCATCGATTTCGATGACGAAGTCGATATCATTTCTTCTGTCCGCCGGCGCTTCAGTCGCGATGTTCTCGAAATTCGTCTTGATGCTAACGGCAGTTTTACCTGTGACAATGCCCTCGAGCGACTCGACCGTCTGAGCCGTTTCGGCATCCACTCGCTCGAACAGCCGATAATGGCCGGTCAGCCTGAGGCGATGGGTCGCATATGTCGTCAGAGTCCTGTGCCTGTCGCTCTCGACGAGGAATTGATCGGCTGCCGCGACCGCTCGGATATGGATGCCTTGCTGTCCGAGATTCGTCCGGCCTATATCATTCTGAAACCTTCGCTTTGCGGCGGCTTTGCGGCGGCCGACGATTGGATTGACGCGGCAACGCGGCTTGGAGTAGGGTGGTGGGCCACTTCCGCTCTGGAGTCAAACATCGGTCTCAACGCCATTGCGCGTTGGGTCGCGCTCAAGAACCCCGCCATGCCACAGGGCCTCGGCACAGGCGCTCTATACCATAATAATATATTTTCGCCTTTGCAGATGAAGGGCGACAGACTTTACTATTCTCCCTCGCTGCGGTGGACTTTACCTGATTTGCAATGGCGGCAATAGACGATTTTTTAAGAGAATGGCACTCGCCGTCCGATTACATCGAAGCCCATACTTCTGGTTCGACAGGCGCACCAAAGCGGATTAGACTTTTGAAACACGACATGCTTGTTTCGGCGCGGGCCACAAACCGCCGTTTCGGCATCAGCACTTCGTCGGTCCTCGCTCTGCCTTTGTCGATTGACTATATCGCCGGCAAAATGATGTGCGTTCGCGCCATCGAGGCAGGATGCACCCTGCTCGAAATGCCGGTCTCTAACCATATCTTTGTCGACCGTCATGTCGATTTGCTCGCTGTCGTTCCCTCGCAGGTCGACAGTCTGCTTGCTCAGTCCGACGCTCACTCTTTGGTTGGTAATCTCATCGTCGGTGGCGCGCCACTCGACGCTGTCCGTGCCGAAGCGCTCCGCTGCCGTGGTTTCAGAACTTACTCCACATATGGCATGACAGAGACATGCAGCCATGTCGCGCTTGCCGATATTTCCGACCCCGATGCTCCTTTTGTCGCCATGCCGGGCATTTCTTTCGAGCTCGATAGCCGTTCATGCCTTGTCGTGATTGCACCCGAATTCTCATTCAGACGGCTCGTGACCAACGACATCGTAGATTTGCACGATTCTCACACTTTCCATTGGCTTGGACGCGCCGACAATGTCATCAATTCCGGCGGAATAAAAATTCCGGCCGAACAGCTCGAACACGACCTTGCACCTTATATTAATGTGCCTTTCTACGTCGTTGGGTGCAAGGACAGTCGATGGGGCGAAGTGCCTGTGATAGTGTTCGAAGGTTCGCCCGACGATGCCCAGGCCATTATCGATACCCTGCGCGATGTCATAGACCATCGTCGCTGCCCGCGCAAAGCATTTGCCGTCAAAACCCTTCCCCGCACCCCCAACGGCAAACTCCTCCGCAATCCACCACACCTCACCCCCTGACAACTATTCCCCTCAGCCGCCCAATCCATCCGCCTTGTCTCCAATCATCTATGAAGCTTTTGCTGCCGAGTCTTTGGCTCACTCGTTAAGCGCGGGACGCGCGATGTGTCTACAACCCACTGCGAAGCACAATGCTGACAGGCATTGGGCGCAGCTGTGGGAATCTGCATCTCTCACTCTTCTCGCAACAAGCTGCGGAGCATGCGCAGTTGCGAAAGGCGATAGCCCATGCTTTCGAGAATTTCTATCCCGCGCTTTCTTGTTTTATGTCTTTCTGTCTAAAAATCCGTCCGACCCATCCAATTCAATCAAGATTAATCTCGATTAATCAAGCTTAATCAAGTTTAATCCCGCTCAACCATCGCTTTTCCCCCTTTAATCCCCCTCCCGTCCGACTCGTCTGATTCGTCCGATCCGTCAGCTTCAATCAAGATTAATCAAGCTTAATCCCGTTTAATCCCGCTCAACCATCGCTTCGCCCCCACTAACCCCCTCCCGTCTGACTTGTCCCCATCATCTCTGTTACTTTGCCGCCGAACTTTCAGCCTCGGCTCTTCCGTTAAGCGCTGGAAGCGCGATGTCTTTACAATCGGCTGCGATAGCTGCCGGAATCAGCGTCTTCCATCTCTCCCGCAACAAGCTGCGGAGCATGCGCAGTTGCGAAAGGCGATAGCCCATGCACTCTCCTCAAAAGCGTCCGACTCGTCCTTTTTCTTCATTTTGCGATTATTTTCAAAAATAATTGCAAAAATATTTGCAAGCAATCAAAATATATATTATCTTTGTATCGTGAAAATCACACAGCGCAATGCAATCCAAGGAGAGAGGGTAGGAGATTGCTTTCGCGAATGATTTCGAT